>JAYTOH010000073.1:0-13290 GCA_043747895.1 Amoebophilaceae bacterium | reverse complement strand
TCCGAAGAAAAAACCCAATGGAGTAGGCACATCGTCAAAGTAAAACCGAAAAGGACCAGAAGTAATGTGTTGGCCTTGAACTATTTTGGCTTGTTTGGTGCGTATGTAAAAATGCGGTTTGTGTAATCCGCAGGTAGTATACATCAGGTCTTTGGCATAAAACGTTTCTTCGTCTTCTTTTTTGGTCTGTTCGGTTTGTATGATAGATTCTTCTTGTTTGGTCATCAATTTGTTTACCAATGCCCGTTTGGTATCGATATTGTATCGAATTTTTTCCATAAAAAATGTACGGGTAGTTGTGGTTCCTGACTTGCCATATTTCCCCTTTTTTTTATCCTTAAAGGTAAAAATAGGGCTTCCAATCCATTGACCGTGTGTGCCTTTGGTCGCTTCTGCTGTTATGGTACGTGCACTTAAATTTAATGCAATACGTGCCGCCTCTAGTTTCATGGTATCGTATTCCAATACGCTCGTACCCTGTAACAGAAGTTGGTTGTTCCGCGCATCAAAAATGATGGCATTTTCTGCTTGGTAATGTACTGTTTCCAATGGCTGGTCGTTTTGCTGGATACGTTTGGGCTTCAGAAACAGCCATTGGTGTTCTTTGATGGGGAAGAGGCGTTTGCGCACCCTGGTATAGGGGGTATCGCCTCCGTTTTTAAACGCATGGGGCATGGGAATAAGGGACTGTATGGGGTTTGCACCAGTCTCTTTGCTGATCTCGGTATAGGGAGTTGTATTCAAAATTTGGGTCGCCTTTAACAACAAAGCAGAGACGCAGATGCACAAGGCAATACTACCAACTTTACGTATAAAACAAATCTTAGTCACACAGAAAAATTTCACTTTTGGTTTAGTCGTAAAGAATTACAGTGGTAAATATACTCAATCGGATTCAAGATACGGACTTCTCATCTACATAATGCTATTTTTGATGTTTACGTAAAGAATTCAAATATATTTGAATGATTGGTTTGACCATTCCTATTGAGCATAGAGAACAGGGAATGCACCCCAAAAAGGGAGGCAAGATCCCCCAAATGGGTGGTAGGAGTATCAAAGATGGGATCAACATCCCAACTCCATATGCAAAAGTTTTTACTGTTGCATCTCCGGCTAAAATCACGTGGGCCAGTTTTTCTTTGTTGGTTAAAGCTGGCCCTATAATGGAGTTCGCTGTTCTGAACAGATAAAGCCCAATTCCATATAATACTGATGTGGAGAATAAATATATTGGTTTGCGAATATAGAAAGCAGCAACAACAGAAAGTCCAATAAGTATAGGACTGGTTTGTAAAAAAAAGATGATCCTGTTGGGGTGTTTTCTCAAATAGAAAGAACCCCATAGGCCGCTTAAAATAAAGCCTGTAGTAATGCTACTCATGCTGTAACTGTATAGTTGAGCATTCATCTGACTGTTTCCCTGTGCCATTTTTGCTACTAAAATAGGCAAACTAATGAAGTACGCTACGGTGGTGATGTGGTTCAGCATCCGAAATACTGTCATACGAATCAAGCCGGAATTGTGGATTATTTCTTTGAAACCTGTTAGGATGCCATCCGTATCTGTTGTATGTTCTTGGCTGTTCAAGTTCATGAAACGAATGATACTCCATGGAAATATACGAACTAGGTATGTACATATGCAAAATGCTAGAACGGCTTTTAAGCCAAATATTTGCAATACGTTCTTCGTACCTATAGGTGCTAAGACGTTAAACAATTGCAAAAAAGTCTGGAAATTAGAAAAGTAAAAAGGCTTATTTTGTGTACCTACCTGCCCATTGATAAACGCGAGGCTGTTTGCATGTTCGATACTCATGACACAAGCCAATGCCCATAGGGTCGTGGCACAGGATTTTTTACTTGGTGCTGTCTCAAACAGAATATAGCATAAAGTTAAGCTGGCGCATAGAAGGGTATAGGTGCCTATGGTGTAACTACCAAAGCGTTTTAGAAAAAAACCACCAAACAATCCAGCGCAGCCAATCCCCAACAAATAAGCGGGTTCTAGGTAGGCAGCTGATACACCACTAGGATCTTTTTCAAACAAGGTGATGGAAAAGGCAATGGTTAGTATACTGGGTACCATTCCGCTGAGCCCATTTAAAATCATGTAAAGGGGAATAATCTTTTTTTCTAGCAGTAACATAAAATGCGATCTAAGGGATTGCTTCAAAGGTGCTACGTTTGGTTTCTATTGTTTGCTTTAGAGGTGCTTCTTGCCGAAATCTGCCAAAAGAGGTGTCGCAATGCAAATAGAGGAATACGTGCCAAATACAATGCCTAGCATTAAAGCAAACGAAAACCCCTTTAATGCTTCTCCGCCAAATAAGAATAAAACTACAACCACTACTAAGGTCGTAAGTGAGGTAATCAGTGTTCGACTTAGGGTCTCTTTGATAGCGCAATTCATAAACGTTGCTTCCATCTTTTTGGCTTTTGGATTGAATCGTTCGCGTATGCGATCAAAAATCACCACGGTATCATTGATGGAATAACCAATAATTGTAAGCATTGCAGCTAGAAATACTTCATTTACTTCGTAGTTAAATCCCATTGCACGTGCGATAGCAAAACCAGCGAGTACAGAACAGGCATCGTGTATCAGTGCTATTACCGAAGCCAAACCAAATTGCCACCTTCGAAAGCGGAATGCGACATAAAAGAAAATCCCTAATAAGGAAAATAATATGGCGCGTTTGGCACTTTTTTGTACATCTTGGGCTACGGTAGCACCTACTTTGGTGCTGCTGGTAATGGAAAAATGGTTTTCAGATGGCTTTTCCATACCAGATTTTGAAAAAGCAGTTGCTCTTTTTAGACTGGCCACAATTTTGTTTCGAACTTGTGTGTCTGCCTGTGTAGTATTTTCTTGACTGAGGTAGCTCGTTGTAAGTTGCACTACATTGTTCGCTCCATAAGAACGTATTTCTATGCCTTCTGGAAAATGAGCAGCAAGTTTCTCTTTGAGGCAAGACGCATCTATGGGCCGAGAAAAGTTGACAATATAGGAACGCCCTCCTGAAAAGTCTACTCCCAGTGGGATTCCTTTTTGTTGGTACAAACAATAGGCTCCTAATGCAATATAGGAAAATGAAACTACATAAAAAATAAAACGATATTTGATGAAGTCAAATGATACGTTTTTTAGAAACGCAGGTGTAGTGCCATACGAAAAAGACAGTGTTGGTGTTGATTTGCGTAATGCAAAAGAAAAGAGCAACTGGGTAATACACACAGAGGCAAAAAAAGAGCTAATGATGCCAACCATTAAAACAAGTGCAAAACCACGGACTTGCCCTTTGCCGAGATAATACAACACAACACCGACTAAAAACGTGGTAATGTTCGAATCAATGATCGAGCTATAGGATTTGGTATAGCCTCTTTTTATGGCTTCCTTGATGCGCACGTGGTTTGCTAATTCCTCCCGTATTCTTTCAAAGATCAACACATTGGCATCAATGGACATGCCAATTGTTAGCACCAGACCAGCAATACCGGGCAGGGTTAAGGTGGCATCCACCTGTGCCAGAATACCTACAATAAAGAGCAGGTTAAAACAAAGAGCCAGATTGGCTATGGCTCCTGCTTTTGCATAATACAGTACCATGAAAAGCAAAACCAAACCCAGTCCTACAGCGGTTGCTAGGAGACCTTGTTGTTGGGCCATTTTACCCAAGCTTGGCCCCATGACCGCCTCTTCTACTACTTTCAGTTGGGCGGGTAACGATCCTGTTTGCAGCACGCTAGACAAGTCTTTTGCTTCTTCTATGCTAAAGTCGCCTGATATTTGTGAATGGCCATTTGGGATCTCTTGATTGACTACTGGTGCAGAATATACCCGATCGTCGAGCGTTATAGCAATGCGTTTTCCGATGCTATTCGCTGTAATACGTTTCCAAATTCCTGCCCCCTCGCTGTTCATTTGCATACTTACAGCTGGTCGCCCCGATTCGTCAAGGGTTTGTGCAGCATGGATAATGATGGTACCTTCTAACAGCGGTTTTTGATCCCATGTTTGTTTGATCGGATACAGTGTAATTGTTTCTTTGCCTTCCTTGAAGCGATGTGTTTTCTTTTCCCACATAAAAAGCAATTGAGGGGGCAGCAATGCCTTCACCTCTTTGCGGCGCAATAGCGCCTCGATTTGATCCATAACTTCTATTGGATACGTGAGGGTATATGGAAAAGGATACACTGCACATCTGCTTAAAATAGATTGCTTAGGCAACCGCTCTGCTTGTTCTGCTTCTGTCATGTCTTGTGCCAATGAGGATGCTAGCACTGCCTGTTCTTCCTTTAGCAAGAAATCATCCACTGCTTGCAAATGGGATCCATATTCTTCTACAGACGCTACTTCCCAGAAGCGTAGTTTGGCTACGCCCTGCAAAAGCTTTCGAACCCGTTCTGGATGCTTCACGCCTGGTAGTTCAATTTGTATCCTTCCTGTTCCTGGTAATTTTTGAATATTAGGTTGGGAGGCGCCAAAACGATCTAGCCTAGCACGCAAAATTGAAAGCGAACGCATCAATGCTTTTTCTATTTCTTGATCAATGGCTTTGCAAATGTCTTGTTCCCTTGTAAAAGTGTACGCCCTAGACTGGTTTTCATCGGTAGAGAAAATATCTATGATAGCTTCTTCTGGAGCTAGTCTTTTGTAATTTGCCATGAAAAGCTTAGAAAACGAAAGGGAAGAACCTTGCTCCCGTTCTCTTTGGGCACATTCCAGTGCTTCTAAGAAAGCGGGATGGGTTGGGTTGGAAGCCAAGGCTTTTACAAGTTCTATGGGGCAGAGTTCCATCGTCACGTGCATACCTCCTTGTAAGTCTAAGCCTAGTTTCAACGAACGTTCCTTGACCTCTTCATAGGTATATGATAGACCGAATGCCTTGTATACGGGCTTTTTCCATAGATCCACTAGGTAGGATTGGCTTTTGTCAAAATCAATTTTTTGTGCTTCATCCATTGCTTGTCGTTCTGCCTTGCGTTGAATTTGGAAATCTACAAATGTGAAAGACAAGTAATAAACAGAAAGTAAAGAGGTAATCAAGGTTAGCAGCAAGATGGTTTTATTGGATCTCATTCGTTTAATGTATTTTAAGTTGATTAAACAAATATATTTCCTTTAAATTACTAAACCAAATGGCTATATTGTGTGGCCTTGTGTAACCTTGTGTTAAGCTCCGTACAAGGTCTGTTTTATACTTGATTTTGTTGCAGAGCTTCATTTGGGTGAGCTGTGTCATTGTTTTGTGCGATTTAAATCCCAAACTAGTCATTTTTGTGCACAATTGGTTGTTGTTTTTGTTCGTTCTTTGCTCAAAAAATTGCTTGGTAGTTTACCTTATATTGTCTTATCTTTATCTCCTTTTGAGAGGCGTAATGCTAAAAAATCTAGCATTAAAATTATAGTTATGACTAAAAACATAAAAAATATTTTTGACCATCACTGGATAAACTATTCCACCAGTCATAAATTTCAACTGCTTCTAGGACTAGAAAACGACCTGACAGCTGATTTGCCAACAGATTTAGAACTGGCATTAGATTTGGGTTTGGTATTAGAAGGGGATGCAGTAGTGGGTATGGTAGTGGATGAACAAGGCATACTTGCTGCATCCCCATGTATGGCTCTAGTTGATTTATTTAAAGAAAGTTCTGCTAGTTTGGGTACGAACTTGCTATCGAATGGTACTACTGTTAGAAAACAGGTTACACTCGTTTCGTTGCTGAAAATAACTTTGTATAAACTATTGATTTATAAGTATATGTCAAAATATGATTTTTCAAAAATATTTGCAGGAATACCTTATCATTCTCGTATTGAGCTGTATCACTTATTAAACGGCAGTCAGCAAGAACAATTAATGCCGTTCTTAACCAAGCGAGAACGCAAACTGCTTAACACATATTATGAATTTTTACCCGGTACGGCAGGTAGGATCATGCAGAAACACTACCTAGTCGTTTTACAGACTATGACGGTAGGCGAAGTTTTAGGTAAAATTCGCCCAGAACTATCCTTACACAAGAACCTGTCTTACTACGTTTATGTAGTCAATGAAAACATGCAACTCATTGGGTGTGTTTCCTTGAAAGAGCTGGTGCTGCATTCGGAACAAGATAACGTAATGGATCTTTTAAAAAATGATTTGATTTATCTTACGGTAGATGACCCTAAAGAAGCAGTAGTTCGAAAAATAGAAACATCTCATTTAGTATCTCTTCCTGTTATAAACAACCAGAATCAAATTTTGGGCATCGTCACGCATACCAATGCCATGAATATGCTGCGGAAAGAACAATCTGGCGACACAGACGTATTAATGGGTATTTTTGCTAGAGAAGAAGAACAAGAACTAAGCTATCTGGACATCTCAGCGGTAAATCACCTCAAGAAAAGAATAAAATGGATCCTAATTACCTTCCTAGCAGGAACGGTCTCTCAAGTTTTCTTACATGCCAAAGATGGATTTTTCATGAACTATAAGCTTATATTATACATATCCATGATTTCGGATACAGGAGGTAACGTAGGCAGCCAAGTAGCTTCTGTGGTATTGCAAGCATTGACGCGAGGACAGACCGGCCTTAAGGACTGGATCCGAATCATTTCCAAAGAAATAGAAATATCTGCCCTACTGGCTTGTCTTTTGTTTATTGCTGCTTTGGGTAAATTTCAGCTAGTGAGCAGCATAGACCCAGAAGCTACGCGAAACTATCAGGTGATGTTTGTCGTAGCTTTCAGCCTCTTTTTACAGATTGTTTGTTCCGCTTTTCTAGGAGCAGTACTCCCATTGACTGCTAAGTACCTTAAGGGAGATCCTGCTATTGCAACCAACCCTATTATGAATACAGCAGTAGAATTGTTGGGAGCACTAATCTATTATTTTGTAATTTATTGGACCTTGCATCCTGCCAATGTTGCACCTGCAAGCACGTAACCACTAAACTGGGGAATCCCATATTTTTTAATGCTTGTGCCTTGGAGTTCTATTGCAAAAATGCATGCGTATTCGTTTGAATTTAGGAATGCGTAACTTTGTATGTAAGGTCCAGTCGGAAGTTGCGTGTATACGAGCATGGACGCAACTATAACCACGGGTGCAAGGAAAGAGTAGAAGCGTTGTTGTTCAATTTGTTTGGTTTTTTGCATGCCTATTATAACCCTCTGTTTGCCTAAAATGGGTGAAAGTGTCCTAGAAGCGGTGGTACTAAATTGGTTGGTGCAGGAGGGAACCCATGTTTCAGAAGGAGATGCGTTGTTGGAAGTGGCTACCGATAAGGTTGACGCAGAAGTCCCCGTTGTTTGTGCAGGTATTGTCAAAAAATTATTGGTGCAAAAAGGAGCTGTTGTGGCAGTAGGTGCTCCAATTGCTTTGTTAGAAGCAGAGACCGAAGCAGCACACCCATTTGAGCCCGCCCATGCAGATGATGCCTGTGCGTCTCCTGCCATAGAGGCTGTCCCCTTGAAAACCATACAGATGCATCCTATTGTTTTAAATCCTCTATCGATGCACAACCCCAAACTGCTGTTAAGCCCCCTGGTCAAGCGCATGGTGCAAGAACACCATGTTCAACCAGAGGAATTAGTCAAATTGGTAGGCAGTGCGAAAGACAATCGGATTACCCAAAACGTTTTATTGGCTTATCTAGCCCATCGAAGTACTGTTGCAACGCATCGGTATGCGCGTCCAGAACAAATGCCTCCCCCACTGGAAGGAGATGTATGCATCCGAATGGATCGGGTCAGGAAGCTTATTGCAGAACGCATGGTGCAATCTAAGGCAATCGCACCGCACGTTACCTCCTTTGTCCGGGCCGATATAACGGAATTGGTCTCCTGGAGAAACCAGCATAAAGCAGTTTTTGAAAAAAAATATGGCATGAAACTAACCTATATGCCTTTTTTTATGATGGCAATTGCGCGATCCTTACATGCATTTCCCTTACTTAATGCAGTCGTGGTGGGCGATGAAATTAGGAAACGAAAGCACATCAATATGGGGTTTGCGGTAGCGTTACCAGATGGAAATCTCATGGTTCCGGTAGTAAAGCAAGTGGCATCACTTACATTCGTTGCATTGGCAAAAAAGATCGATACTTTAATCCAACGGGCCCGAAACGGTACCATTGTGGCAGATGAGTTAACAGATGCTAGTTATACCATTTCAAATATTGGTTCGTTTGACAATCTCATGGGCACACCTATTATCATGCAACCACAAGTAGCTATTTTAGCTTTAGGTGCCATTGAGCGGCGTCCTGCTGTCATAACCAATGAGACAGGCGAAACCATAGCCATTCGGGATGAAATGTTTTTATCGCACACCTACGACCATCGAATTATAGATGGCGCAATAGGAGGAGGCTTTTTGAAACATCTAACCAAAGAGTTGCTTCAGGTGATACAAAACAATTTATTTGATTTTTAGTGCATGTATGTTTGTATCTTCTGATTGGTTTGTAGCAATATCTATACATATTTAAGACACTTTATACACCTATACCTGCAAATGAAAAAAAGAATTCTAACAGGCGACCGACCAACTGGCCCGTTGCATTTAGGGCATTATATCGGTTCATTGCAAAACCGAGTCCAGCTGCAAAGCAGTTACGAACAGTACATCATGATTGCCGATGTACAAGCCCTTACCGATAATTTTAACCATCCAGAGAAAATAACAACCCAGGTATTGGAAGTAGCCAAAGATTATCTAAGCGTGGGCATTGATCCTACGCAGACCACTGTCTTTATTCAATCGCAAGTACCTGAAATAGCAGAGTTGAGTATCTATTACCTCAACTTGGTGACGTTGGGAAGACTGGAACGGAATCCTACCGTCAAAACAGAAATCCAGCAAAAAGGATACAGTGATTCCATCCCTGCTGGCTTCTTCTGCTATCCCGTAAGCCAAGCAGCAGACATTACCCTCTTTCAAGCAGAGTTGGTGCCCGTGGGCGAAGACCAATTGCCTATGATTGAACAAGCCAATGAAATTGTACGGCGTTTCAATAGAATATATAATACCTCTTGCTTGAAAGAATGCCAAGCTCTTTTAAGCAGCACTGCTCGATTGGTGGGCATAGATGGCAAAGCCAAAGCAAGTAAATCGTTACAGAATGCTGTTTTTCTATCGGAAACAGCAGAGCGCACCAAACAAAAAGTTTTTCAAATGTATACCGATCCCAACCACATTAAAGCAAGCGATCCAGGTTGTGTAGAAGGGAATGTAGTATTTGCGTATTTAGATGCCTTTCACCCAGACAAAGCAGAAGTGGAGGAATTAAAAGTTTCCTATAGAAAAGGAGGCGTTGGAGACGTTGTCTTGAAACACCTACTCAACAACAGCTTGCAAAATTTATTGGAACCTATTCGCGCCAAACGTACTGTTTTAGAAGATAGAGTAGTTCGAGAAATGCTCTACCACGGAAGCATGCAAGCCCGTAATTTGGCGAAAGAAACCATGCACATGGTACGTGAGGCGATTGGAATAACTTATTTTTAACGCCCGTTCGGGATTAGAAATGTGATCCTAAGCGGGTTATGCAAGAGGGGTATTGAGTCTTGAGCCATAATTGGTAACAATTACCGTTAAGCGTAGACCAAGACATAAATGGGATGAGATTACAAGAAGACAAGATTATTTATACTATATCCAATTCAAGTTGCGGATTCCCAACTAGTCCCTACTGCCACTCGCGCCTTTGAAAAAAGGAGTGAATAGAAAGCGAACAGGCAAAGAGGGAAGAAGCAGAAGAATATATGGGTTTCAGTGCGGACGAGGGGAGTCCGTACCTTCAAGTCGATAGAGCATGGTACAGTAGCATCTGATTTTTCTGAAAAATAATGCTATCTATAAAATATGTCCCAAAAAGCAACCTATGCAATCGTATCCTCTCCCACCATAAAAAGGCTGCGAAGCTTGTGCTTCGCTTATGGACCTTATGGATGCTATGCACTATATTTCCCGTTGCAGCAGCAGTTCCTTTGTGCTCCATGGAAACGTGTATAGCACAGGTCTTACAAAGGCAAGGCAACTTTGAAGAAGCAAATCATGCATCTATTCGAGAAATGCTCCAAGAAGCATATGCTTCTCCACTGGATTTGAATCAGATAACCCAAGAAACTCTCGAAGCATTGCGGATTTTATCCGATGTGCAAGTAACCCATTTTTTTGATCACATTAGGTCTACAGGTCCCTTGTATTCCATATACGAACTACAAGCCATTCCTACTTTCGATCTAGAAACCATTCGTCTATTGCGCCCTTTTGTCTGCGTTACAGAACGGTACGATACGTCATCGACTTCTTTGTTGGAACGCATCACCCAAAGCGGAAAGCATTACGCCTGGTTGCGCTACGAACCGTCTTTGGACAATGGAACCAAACCATTGTCTCCAAATACAGATCATATTACATTGGTTAACAGTGATAAATACACTGCTCAACTTTTTATCAAACCAGACAACCAACTGTCTTTGGGCCTCGTTGCACGCAAACAAGCGGGTGAGGTTTTTACCTGGGATCATGCTACGCACCGATACGGATGCAACCTATGGTCGTTTTTTCTATTGGTAGAAGGAAAACCTTATGCAAAACGGATGCTCATAGGTGATTATCAGTTGGGATACGGACAAGGTCTTCTGCTCAATGCAGGGCGTTCCTTCCAGAAAGGCACAGACTGTACTGCTATTGTTCGCACGCATACAGTTGGGATCCGACCCTACAAAGGCATTCAACGGATTGGATTACGAGGCATAGCCATTGCAACGGAATGGAAGGCGATAGAAGCAACCGGGTTCTACGCCTCCCATAACTTGGATGCACATATTGCTCTGGATGAGGAAAATAGACCATATACCCATCGGATCGACCCGGCCGGTCGTTATGCTACCTTGCATGAACTTCAAAAGAAGGGCACCCTACACGAACGCGCAATAGGATGTGTGCTTTTGAGTAAAAACAAACGAAATCAAAGAGAAGTAGGTATCACGCTGTTGTACCTCTCGTACGACATACCGATTCTTCCCCGAACTACTCCATTTAGCCGTTATGCATTCAAGGGAAAACACTCCACAGCCACTGGCTTTTTTTACCGTTGGACATGGAGCAACCTGCTGTTGTTTGGAGAGGCTGCTCTTTCCTTTCCAGACACTGCTTTTGGCTCCAAGAAAAGCGACAAAGCGTTCATTACAGGTGCATTGATCAGTCTCTCCCGCTATGTAGACCTTTCTACAGCTTTTTACCGGTATGGAGCTGGATTTTATAGTCCTTATGGGAATGGGTTCAAGTACTATACTACAGCTACTTCCAATGAAAAAGGCTGGTATGGTTGCATTCAAGTTGCACCCATGTTCAATTGGCATCTTTCCACACACCTGCATCTTTTTTCCACTTTAGAGCCTACGGCCCGTTTGCACATGCCAAGTCCAGGAAAACGCATGACGGTACGCTTGAGTCATACACACCGGCGCACCACTACCTGGGGTGCCCGGTATGTGTTTACCCACCTACCCAAAAACAAGCCAATACCAAGACAGGCAAAGGTAGAAACAGAAACCTACCAAATTGAACCCGCCATACGGCAGCATGTGAAGTTCCTGGCAGACCGTAAGTGCTCCACGCATTGGTGGGTGGGATTTGCCTATCAACACGCCCATTTTACTTTCTTACAGGTTGCGTATCCTGGATATGCCCTATCCCATAGACACAAGTGGAAATATCGTCCATGTCAGTGCGTTGTCCAAATCATTTATTTTGCTACCCAAAGCCATGCCACTCGACTCTATTTTCACGAACCCACCCCCCTGTACAGTGGTACACGATATGTTCCTTGTCATGGAACAGGCTTGGCTGCCAGTTGTTTGCTTTGCTGGAAGCCCATTCAATCGATGCGTTTGGAAGTAAAATACGGTTTCGTGCATCGGCTTCGAGAAAAAAAACAACCAACCGATTCCAAACAAAAACAAACCAATAGCAATAAAACCCATGCAGCCCTGCAACTCATGTGGCATTTTTGAATAGGAGAAAAATAGCTCTAGATAAGAAGAAGAGGGAGTACGCATGATGCTAGAAGTTTTTGAGCTGTTTCTTTAAAAAGGGGGAATAGGTTGGCTTTTCTTTTTGCTATTGACTTTTTTGGTTAAATTCGAACAACTTTAAATTTATTAGATGCAATTACTTATTCATTAGGCAATAACAGAGAAAGAGCCTCACCCACACGATCAATTATTCAAACAATCGTTGGGGAGCAAGGATGTGATGCTGGATTTCTTAGCCAACAGATTACCGAAAAAAGTTTTTAATCAGACCCTACAGGAGAGTTTGCGGTTAACCAATAAGACGTTTGCTGGCACAGTCAGATTGCGTGGTGAAAGCGATGTAATCTTTCAGGCTACTAAGGTTCTTGCAGAACGAAGTGATGGTTGAAGCATTGGTATCTGTATAAAACGAGCATAACCCTACCATATGATAGAAAAATTAAAATCCATCAAAGAACGATTTCATGAAGTGGAGCAAGCGATTTACGAGCCAGACACCTTGAAAGATATGAAGGCCTACTCGGCCCTCAATAAAGAATACAAAAAGTTGGCTAAAATTGTGGAACTCTACCAAGACTATGAACAAGTTTTAGCCAATCTAAAAGAAGCAAAAGAACTGTTGTATAGTGAAAAAGAAGAGGCATTTCGAGAATTAGCCAAACAAGAGCTGACCCTAGCACTTGAGAAAAAAGACTTCCTAGAAGAAGCATTGCGCAATGCACTTATTCCCAACGATCCCAATGACAGCAAAAACATCGTGCTTGAAATCCGAGCAGGCATTGGAGGCGATGAAGCCGCTATTTTTACCGGAGATCTCTTTCGAATGTACAAGCGTTTCGCAGAAAAAATGAAATGGGAATTTGCCGTGGTAGATGTTTTGGAAGGCACGGCTGGTGGGTACAAGGAAATCATTTGTACGGTTTCGGGCGAAGATGTATATGGTATTATGAAATACGAATCAGGGGTACACCGGGTGCAGCGCGTACCAGCTACCGAAACACAAGGACGCATTCATACTTCAGCAGCTAGTGTAGTTGTTTTGCCAGAAGCAGGAGAAGTAGAGGTAAATTTGGATTTAAACGACGTACGTAAGGATACGTTTTGTTCTTCTGGTCCAGGTGGACAATCGGTCAATACAACTTATTCTGCCGTTCGCCTTACCCACATTCCTACCGGAATCGTGGTTTCATGTCAAGACGGGAAGTCACAGATTAAAAACTACGAAAAAGCGTTAAAAG
>JAYTOH010000072.1:0-2472 GCA_043747895.1 Amoebophilaceae bacterium | reverse complement strand
TCATAAATCCCCACAACACCATAAGCTCTATCAAACGCTTCATGGGGAAAAATTACAACAAAGTTGGCAATGAAATCAAAGAAGTTTCCTACAAAGTAGAAGCAGGTCCGAATGATACCGTCCGTGTACGCATAGGAGACAAACAATACACCCCACAGGAAATTTCAGCGATCATTTTACAAAAAATGAAAACAGCTGCAGAAGAGTACCTAGGCACATCCGTATCTGAAGCAGTGATTACGGTGCCAGCTTACTTTAACGACGCAGAAAGACAGGCCACAAAAGAAGCAGGCGAAATAGCTGGACTAACCGTAAAACGAATCATCAACGAACCTACTGCTGCTGCTTTGGCCTATGGCCTTGACAAACAAAATACAGACAGAATAGTGGCTGTATTTGACCTAGGAGGAGGTACCTTTGACGTTTCGATCCTAGAACTAGGAGAAGGTATATTTGAAGTCAAATCAACCAACGGCGACACACACCTAGGGGGGGACGATTTTGACAAAACAATCGTAGACTGGCTGGCAGATGGCTTTCAAAAAGAAGAAAATAGCGATTTAAGAAAGGATCCAACTGCCCTACAACGCCTTAGAGAAGCAGCTGAAAAAGCAAAAATAGAACTATCCAATGCAACCGTTACGGAAATCAACCTACCCTACATTACAGCAATCGATGGCGTACCAAAACACCTGGTAAAACAGCTGTCTAGGGCACAATTTGAACAACTCGTCGACAACTTAGTAAAACGAACCATATCGCCTTGCGAACAAGCCTTAAAGGATGCTTTCAAACAAAATACACTCGAGGAAGCCAAGGCAAAGATCCATGAAGTTATTTTGGTTGGTGGTTCTACACGAATCCCTAAAATCCAAGAAGAAGTGACCCGCTTTTTTGGCAAAAAACCTTCAAAAAACGTCAATCCAGACGAAGTAGTAGCCTTAGGAGCTGCCATTCAAGGAGGGGTATTGACCGGAGAAGTCAAAGAGATTTTATTGCTGGATGTGATTCCACTCTCTTTGGGTATCGAAACCGTAGGAGGCGTATTTACCAAATTGATCGAGGCCAATACAACCATTCCTTGCAAAAAATCAGAAGTATTCTCGACTGCTACCGACAATCAGTCTAGCGTTATGGTCCATGTATTGCAAGGCAATAGACCCATCGCCAAGAACAACCGATCGTTGCGTCAATTTCACCTCGCAGACATACGACCAGCACCAAAAGGCGTGCCAAGAATAGAAGTCTGTTTCGATGTAGATGCCAATGGCATATTAAATGTATCCGCCAAAGATCAAGACACAGGCAAGGAACAAAAAATTTGCATTGAAGCCTCCTCTGGCTTAACAGAAAGTGAAATCAAACGCATGCGGGAAGAAGCAGAAGCAAATGCAGCAGCCGACAAAGAAGAAAAGGACAAGATCGACAAGCTAAATGCGGCAGATTCATTGATATTCAGCGTTGAAAAAGAACTAAAAGAGCTAGGAGAAAAAGTTGAAGCGCAAGACAAACAACAGATCCAAGGGCATGTAGCAGCACTGAAAAAAGCATATGAGGAAAAAAATATGGAAGCGCTCGAACAGCACCAAAAAGCCTTAACCGATGCTTGGATGATGGTCGCAGCAAAAACCCATCAGGCAACGCAGGGGGATGCTGAATCTAGCTCCAAACCAGAAGAACCCGTTAACGAAAACAACAACGTAACAGATGCTGAATTCGAAGAAGTAAAGTAACCAATCGCTTGTCATCCTTTTATGGGATAGACCTGTGCGTAAGTCTAAAAAAATATACTCAATCGGAATAAAGATGCGGGATGCCCCCCTACCTCAGGGTCCTAATTCGATTGGGTATATGATATGCGTTTGCGTACAAAAAACATACCCAAATGGATCATAGCGGGTTTTCATTGTAATGCGCAAAACGAAACTGCCTCAAGTTAAACTTGTTTCAGTATATTTAAACATGCGTTTCTGTTTTTGGTTTTTTACAGACAGCATACACAGCTGTTACAAACAGGCGTTCTATCGGTTCCAATTGTAGCATTTCTGCCCAGACAACTGTAACCATCCGCAAGGGTGTGCGGATTTGCGTACAGAAAGCATACCCGACTGGACCGTAGAAGGCTTGAATTGCAACAGTTTCATACTATACATGCAGCTTTAGTTATGCCAACTGTTCGGAATCTATTGATACTGACCTCTTTTTGCTTGCTCGTAGCGGCTTACTCTTGGAATGCCTCAGCAGCAGATGAGAAAGCACTTGCCGTGCTGGAAAAGACTTCTGCCTATTACCAAGAATTGGAAAATTTCCAAGCCACGTATACATTAACCATCCAATACCCAAGCGAAGCCATCACCCAGTCGTCACAGTTAAGCCTTACAGCGCGCGGTCAACAATACAAATGGAGTTACGACCAAAAAGAGACCATCACCGATGGAGAAACCATGTGGGTATACGACAAAGAAATACAAG
>JAYTOH010000071.1:0-16602 GCA_043747895.1 Amoebophilaceae bacterium | reverse complement strand
GAAAAGTCTCCTATGGAAATCCAGTTTTGGTTCCAAGCACGCACCAAGGTAAAAAAAGTAAGTGTCATAAAAACAGACGTAAGCATTCCCCGCAGTACGTTTGCCTTTACAATGGCCCATGAAGCCTTTATAGACTTTTGAAATTCATCTTTTTGGCATTTTTTAAGATACTGCAATTCGTACCGAGACCGTGCAAACAACCGTACCGTTAACATGGCAGAAAGGCTATCTACGATTTGACCATCCAAGGCAGCAATGGCTTTTGCATGCGTTTCGGCCGTACGGTTGATGTTGCCCATATTTAAAATAGTCAGGAGTACAAAAAGTACCACAAAGCAAAATAAGAGCATACCAAATACAGCACTCACCTGAAAAACAACTACCAATGAGATTGTAAAACTTAAGAGGGTGCAAAAAAAATTGCTAATGACGATGTCTAAGATGTGCTCACAAGCGCGAGGCAATGAAGCTATTTTATTGGCGAGGTCGCCTGTAAAATGTTCAGAAAAGTAACGGTGCGCATGACCTTGTGTGTATGCAAAAACATGTTCCCGGATGTGTTGCCGAAACAGCGGAAATGCATACACCGAAACAACGTCTTGTATCCGTACAGCAAGAACAAATAAAAACCACGTTACGCCCAATCCGATAAGCGGAAAAGCCAATGCACGAAAGGGATGTTCCAACCCTAGCGTAAGGGTGCTGGCTTGGTTGATCAATATTTTCATGAAATAAGGATAAAACGATTCATTTACAGACCAGAAAACTCCTGTAACAAGCAATATCCCAAAACGAATAAATTGTTTCTTGACAAAATAAAATATAAATCTACACAAGCTTTTCGGTAGAGAATGTATGCGTTCCGACATGGTACTAAATGTATAATTAACGTGCGTTCGAGATTATACTTATTGCAAATCAATTGTATCTATCTCTGTTACAGATGGGTTTTTATTTTTTTAGCCCATAAGCGCCTATTCCAGCGATCAAATTAGCCAAAAAATTATGGACACTGCTATGCCTAGCATGTTTTATTCCATATCCCGAACCTTTGCATGAATTGATTGTGAGCTTAGTTATTGAACAGGGCACTTTTTGAATATTGCATTGCACCATTTGATGCTCAGTTATAAAAAATTTAATCGGTGCTCATTTTTTTAAAAACATGAACCAGATATTTTATAAATCATCTTCAATGACATAATTGGTTCGGAATGTGGGTTTTATTTGGCTAATAGTGTATAATTGACCAATAACGGTTTCAATAATTGTTCTTTTTCGAAGCATAAACTTGTCCCATAAAGACACATAAAGACATGTTTTATATTCTTTTTTTTACCTTTGTAATCAATTTTATTCCTTTATTCATGAAATTTTCAAACAATTCTTTTTTATACGCCAAAATCCCATCTACATGCCAATTGGGTATAGATGCATCTGCGTATGCATTGTAATACAGACCCTTGACCGTACATGCAATCTTCCATTTTTAATATACCACTTTATATGCAAAAAATGGCGCAATGCTGTAGCGAATCCGTTGCAATGGAAAGTGGTATGCATTCAAATGGCAAGGACATTTTAGTTACAATCATACAACTGCTTGGCCCAAACCATATGCGGACAGGTTGTATAAAACGGTCGCATACGGCACAAATCATTTTTTTTAATGGATAAAAATGTATAAATTAGACTTTCGTGTGTGAAGCCGTGCTCGTCTAATGGCTCGGTGCGGCCCTTTATGAGGGGGGCATAATGCAACAAATAGCAAAATCCTCCTCGTCCCTTAACTAGAAGAAGAGGAGATTGAAACAACTTTCAAGCGTATCTTCCATATTATGGCTCTACAAAGGATCTTATACGTCGCAAGTGAAATCTCTCCTTTTTTGGAAACCTCTCTTGTGGCAAGCTGTGTACGGAAACTCCCAGAAGCCATGCAGGGACAACAATTGGATGTACGTCTTATTGTACCCAAATTTGGTATCATTAGCGATCGAATGAACCGATTGCATGAAGTATTGCGTCTGTCGGGCACCGTTGTTTCGTTTCAAGATACCGATCATGTAGTTTCCGTTAAAGTAAGCACCATACCCAACACCCGCTTGCAAGTCTATTTCATAGACAACCCCGCTTTGTTTGGAAATAGAAAGGCTGTATTTCAAAACCAAGAAGGGGCTTATTTTGAAGACAACGACATACGCATGGTTTTTTTCTGTGCAAGCGTTATACAAACCCTCAAGCGGCTAGAATGGGAACCCGATATTGTACACTGTCACGATTGGATTACAAGCTTGGTTCCCCTGCTTTGGCGGCAAGAAGCACAAGCCAATGCGTTATTTACCAAAGCAAAATTAGTGTCTACGGTATACAATAATTTTTTCAGCAGCCAATTTCCCAACTTGGCAACCAACATGATGCAACTGGGCATTCCCACAGGAGATGCAGCGTTGGCCAATCCTGGCACGTTCCGTTCCATTGTACAACTTGCGTTGCAGCATTCCGATACCGTGATCTGTGGAGAAGCACTAGATGCCACTGCCTTTGAGGGTATATTTGCCCCCCTTTTTCCCCGTTTGATAGCAAATGACCACCAGTATTGTGACGCATACTTAGAGCTTTATACCAATTTGATTCGGCCTCAGTAAGGTTATTTGACATCTGGACGTTCTGTATCAAACAAATAAAAAGGGTTTTTTGAATCGTATCGTATTGGTTGCATATGCTATAGCAAGGAAGCTCTTTAAAGGCAAAGCAAAAGCAATAACATTTGTGCAGTTGCTAGGTTGTGGCTACAAGTTGCATAAATAAATCAGACGCTGTCTAGTTTGCGCATGGAATTTAAGAAAAAAAGTATTGGTGTTTGTCTGTGTATCACTAGGAATGTCTCAGTTAGGCATCCAATGCGAAGATGAAGTTGAAGATTATGCCATCTTTATAGAGCAAGCATGCGGCATATGACTTACACAACACGTCTATGCTTTCTTGGCCCGTTGCGCTGCTTCTTGCAAAAGCATATAGGCTTTTTCTTTTCCTTCAAATCCTATTACTTTAACCCATTTTTCTGGCTCTAAATCTTTGTAGTGATTGAAAAAGTGCATAATACGTCCTTTTAAAAGCGCACTCAACTGCTCTATGTGTTCGATGTGTGCAAATTCCGGAGCTGCTTTTTGGGTGGGTAATGCAATAATCTTTTCATCGAATCCAGCTTCATCTTCCATAAGCAATACGCCAATGATCCTGGTTTTTATTACGGCACCGGGGACAATAGGGTAGGAGGTTATGACCAAAACATCGGAAGGATCTCCGTCTCCTGCGCATGTATGCGGTACAAATCCATAATTGCATGGATAACGTAGCGTAGTTTGCATAAACCGATCTACAAATAAGGCACCAGAGGTTTTATCGATTTCGTATTTTACCGGATCGTGGTGCATTGGGATTTCGATGATGACGTTTACATCGTTCGGAAAATGGTCACCCAGCGGGATCTGCTCTAAATTCATACAATTATATGGACATTTGGTTTGTTACAAATTATATTTTATCGTTCTTTTGTATGGTGGCAGGTATGTGCCGAGACCATTGAACCACCTTAGTAAAAACATTTATCTGCAATCTACAAAATTGTTAGGAACCAACATATATATAATCTTATGTACAGCAATGGACGCTTATTTGATCCGGATGACCTATTGGTTGGGGCACACACTTCTACAAAAGGAGGTCTGCACAAGGCAATCGAACAAGGAAAAGAAATTGGTGCTACAACCATTCAATTGTTTACAACCAACCAACGTCAGTGGGCAAGTCGCAAACTGAGCCAAGCGGACATAGACCTTTGGAATCAGACCCTGGAAGAGCATCCCATGAGCCACATTATGAGTCATGCGAGTTATTTGATCAATCTGGGCTCGAACAACGAAGCGTTGTTGCAAAAGAGCTGCCAAGCGTTTTCGGAAGAGATTGAGCGTTGCTTGGCACTGGATCTGGCTTTCTTAAACTTCCATCCAGGTGCAAGCACAGGGGATAGTGAAGAAGCTTGCTTGGAACGCATTGTGCAAAGCTTGCGGTCCATGGAGTCTTTTTTTACAAATTGGTCGGATTTCCGTATGCTTATAGAAACGACTGCAGGGCAGGGATCCAATCTTGGCCATACGTTTGCACAATTGGCCTACATTGTTCAACGGGTTCGGCAATGGATACCCATTGGGATCTGCATAGATACCTGCCATATTTTTGCAGCTGGGTACGATATTCGTACATATAAGGGATGGTCAGACACGCTGAAGCAGTTTGATGCCATCATTGGCTTAGAACATTTGCATGCCATACATGTCAATGATTCGATAGGTGGGTTGGGGTCTAGAAAAGATCGGCATGCCAATCTGGGTGCTGGTGCATTGGGTATGGATTGCTTTAAGGCGATGATGGAACATAATGATTTGCAACCATTGCCTAAATATTTGGAAACCCCAAATGGAACAACTATGTGGACTGAAGAAATCGCACTGCTGCGCCAAAAAGCCGAGGAAGTTTATCGAAGAGGTGTATCCCAATCTATAAAATGATTTCTGTGCCCAGCCCTTGCTGGGAAGGTATGTACCATATGTACCATACGAGTGTAGAAAGTTTTTACTAACTTTGCTACATTTATTACCGGCTCCTAATCCCGAACGCACTTTCATTAAAAACTTAACATCAACCTGTAACGTATGACTGTATTCAGCTTCTTTTCCGTACTTATTGCCATTGTATCTGTTTTATTGGTTGGCACAATCTTATTACAAGAACCAAAAGAATCAATCGCAACCTATGGAGGAAGCGCAGCAACTGTGCAACGCATAGGCATCAATCCCAAAACTGACTTTTTAGAAAAAACAACTTGGATATTGGTTGGATTGCTGCTTGCCTTGACCCTACTCTCAGGACTTTTGCTAAAACGTATGCCTTCGTCCAGCACATTGGCAAGCCCCAACTTGGTCCAATTGGACAAAGAACAACGTGAAGACAATGAAGTTGAGTCAAATTCCATAGCAAAAACAAAAGAAAACGCCAATACAGAAGCGGCTAAAGAGACTTCAGATCTTAAATAGACTGCTGAAAATGAGAAAAATAAAAAGAATAACATCCAAACCAAATCAACTATGAAAAAATCTTATTGTTTAGCCTTGTTTTTTTGTTTAACAGGCTTGTTAAATGCAACAAACAAGCTAAGCCTCTGTTCATGCGTATTGGTATGCACAGCTGCATTGGGCAACAGCATGGTGCATCTATATGGCTGCAAAAAAGCCATGCAATACCTACTGTTTTCTTTGGTCGTCCACACGATATTGTCTTGGCATACTGCGTATGCGATAAAGGGAGTGCGTTTTGATTACATTATTCCTATTTCGTTTTTAGCTGTTTTCGTGTCACTGTATGCCGGGATGCATGCATTTGTTCGGTTAAAATCAACCCATGGCTTTGCCATACGCAACGGGATTGCCTTGCTTGTTACCGCTATACTAGACTCCAGCATCGTCATGCTCTACATGGCCAGTAAATGTTCAGCCAATAGGATTTTTGCTCTCTTTTTAACAGATATTGCATATAAATGTGGCTATAGCATAGCGGTTAGCGGAAGTGTAGTTGCATTAGCTTATCTATACCGTCGACTGTACCGCGGTACACCTGTACAACAGAACCAAAATCCCAGCCATAACACTTTATTGCTTCGTGCGTGTGGAGACGCTGGTATGGGCATTAAGCGAAAAAGACAAATTCTAATCGGTTTGTGTATGGCCTGGTTTCCGCTTGCGCACCAAACGCACGCAATCGGCTTAAGCACGGGACCTAGCCTAGCGTCAACTGGATATGGTACAACGTTTGACACGAAAGATCCAAGCATGCCTAAGTATCGCTTTACTACTACTGGAGGCCAAGTAGGATGGTTTGCCAAAGTAGACGGAGGACTTTTATATGCCAAAATGGATGTGCTGTTTGCAGTAGAGCGATTCAGGTCATCCGATACCTCAGCAACCTATTCCCAGAATTGTTTCGTACCCTTTTCTTTTGGAAGTAGTTTCTTTGGCGTGCTTTGTCCCCACTTGGGATGCATTTTTAAGTTGCCATTGGGCAAAAATACCATACCCAACAAACAAGCCTTAAGCGCACTAAACAAGGAAAAATTTCATGGCTTCTTATTAGGCCTAGGCATCCACACCATGGGCCTTCTGGTTGATCTGGATTTCGAAATCATGCGGGATTCCATCTCTAGGGATGCCCTGTATGCGCAGTTGACAGACGGTCAGAAAACATACAGACCTAAAAAGTGGACCTTTCGGGTAGGCTGGAATATGATGAAATAACCATCCTTAAGCTATTTTTTAATACTTCTGTAGCGCAATCCAAAAGAGGGCTGTCCCATTTACAGAAAGTGCTACTTTCTTCCTCATGCAAGCCATTGCCATCCATCCGAAACACATAAAAACGATTGTAGGTTTCCTGCAACGGCTGACAAGATTTATAAAATGTACTGGCTTAGATCTTTTCGTTCTGCCAAATGAACGAGGGATTGCTGTACCATTGCTTTGGTAATGGTAATGGTGGTATGTGGAGGAATGCTGTCTGGGACATCGAACAAGATAGGATTCAGCAAATGACTCATGACCGTCTGCAAACGTCTGGCTCCAATGTTTTCAACCTCTTCATTGATCAGGTAGGCAAGTGCTGCGATCTCCTTTTTGGCTTCTGCTTCAAATTGCAATGAAACCCCCTCGACTGCCAATAGAGCCTGATACTGCATAGGAAGAGTACTTTTTGGTTCATCCAAAATCTTATAGAAATCTTTTTCTGAGAGATTTTCCAAGGTCACCCGAATCGGAAACCGACCTTGTAATTCTGGAATCAAATCCGCAGGCTTTGCCATATGAAAAGCACCTGCACCAATAAAGAGAATGTGATCGGTATGTACGATGCCATATTTTGTTTGTACCGAACTACCCTCTATGATAGGTAAAAGATCTCGCTGAACACCTTCCCTGCTAACGCCTGGTCCATGCCCTTGCGTAGTACTTGCTATCTTATCGATTTCATCTATAAAAATGATGCCCGAATTGCTGGCACGAACCACAGCCTCTTCTTTGATTGCGTTGGTATCGATAAGCTTGGTTACTTCTTCGTTTAAGAGCAATTCCCTCGCTTCTGCAACTGTGACCTTTCTCTTTTTGCTTTGTCTGGGCAAAAAACTACTAAGCATATCTTGAAAGTGCGTCATCATGCTTTCGTCTATAGCTGGACCAGCGCCCATAACATTCATATTGCCAGGTTGATTGGCCTTGGTAATCTGAATTTCAATTTGTTGCTGGTCCAATTCACCATTTTTTAATTTTTCCCGAAACTGTTCCCGCGTAGAGCGTTTGTGGGGCTCAGAGGAATCCAATAAGGCAGGGGCCATTTCCTGTGTTTTAAGCGGAGGAAGCAGAATGTCTAAGATGCTTTCTTCTACTTGACGGACTGCTTGGGTGTGTACGGCCTCCATTTTTTCGGTTTTCACCATGGCCATAGCACGTTCTACAAGGTCTCTGACCATGCTCTCTACGTCTCTTCCCACATACCCTACTTCTGTAAATTTGGAAGCTTCTACCTTTACAAAAGGTACTTTCGCAATTTTTGCGAGGCGCCGTGCAATTTCTGTTTTTCCAACACCGGTAGGACCAATCATGAGTATGTTATTGGGTACAATATCGTCCTTCAACTGGTCGGAAATCTGCATTCTACGCCAACGGTTGCGCAACGCAACCGCAACATTTCGCTTGGCTTCGGTCTGGCCAATGATGTGTTTATCCAATTCCGTGACAATTTCTTTTGGGGTAAGTGCGTATGCGTTTGTTATCATATGGTACTGTCTTATTTCGTTATCGTTATGCTTATACAATCAATCCATTTTATCCCCCAATACGCTTTATGCAGCAGAGGCGTTGTATAAATCCCTTTTCTTCCTCTTTATCCGTATTATTGATAAAATAAAAACAAAGAACCACCTTAAAGATAAAGCGTATTGTGCTAAGAAACGCAAAAAAGGGCAAAGCCAAAACCATACACTGGTACACGTATGATCTAATTTTGTTATCCAGGCATCCAAAACAACACCAATGCTTCGGTCATCCAAGGTAGCTTGATTTTGTCCATAGACCATGGAGGAAGCAATGTCGCGTTGTCGTACACTTGATGCATAAGGGTCAAGTGCCAAAAGTAGGTGTTGGGCGTTTCGCATGCGTGCCGAACCAAAATGCCGAGCCTATGTAAAAAATAGCTCTTGAATGTGCTAGGTGTAATCCCCTCTTGAAACAAGGCTTCCTTTTTGAGGTTGGCCAAGCCCTTCCAACGCTTGAATGCTTTTTCAAACAGCAGGTTGTTTTGCAAGTCTAGGGCTTGCTGCTCCTGCAGTGGCAATGCGTTCGGCGCCATGGACAGGGATGCAAGCGGCGTTTCTGCTCCTTCTCCAAGGACCAGGTTGGTGGGTTCTTCGCTTTCAAATGGTTCATTTTCTAGCGTGGGTATGTCCGTAGGGAATGCATCGTCTGTATGCATCGGGAGGTAAGGAAGCAATACGGTATCGTAAGATAGGCCACAGAGCAGTTTGGGCAATACAAATTGCCATTCCGGTCCACAGATACTTCCAGTTGCCGTATAATGCAACAGGTATACGGCATTGTGGGCAGCTTGTTCGTCTACGAATCGGTTGCCTATCAACATGTGGTGACCCTTAAAAAAATCATACAAAAAAGGCCATAAGAAAACCAATCCTGTATTTTGCGTGTACAGCCGTATGGCTTTATCAGATTCAGACGTATTCAATTGCTTTTTTTTTGTTACAACGTTGACTGAAGGTTGGGTTTTGGACCCTAGGGGGGATGATTGTGCCGGAACTGTGGGTCTCGGGAATGCTAGGAGTCTATTTGATTCCATTGCCTCTATGATGGGCACAACCAGCTGAAGCACCCTCTCTTCTGTTGGATCGTTAGGCTGTAGCATGTGTAAGGCATGCACAAGTGTTGGCAGATGTTCCTGGGTAAAGGGCTGCTTCCATGGACTGTGCAGCAGTTGGCTTGGCTCGATGCATTCCGCATGGAGCAAATGCGTAAGTAGTGCAACCCTCCATTCCCTTTTCCATTGATCAAATGTGCGTCGTCTCATGGCAGCAGGCACCGGTATCCTTTGTACCAAGTTGCAATAGGCTAGTGCCAACGCAGCATGCGGTTGTGCCAGTATCGATACAATCTGTGTGCAGGTAGGCTCGCTAAGGTAATAGACCAGACGCCGAGCTACGGCTACCTTGTGCAGCTGTTGGACCAACATGTTTCGGAGTAGCTCAGGCTGTTGTGCCATCAGTTGACACAAAGCAGGCTCAAGGGTTTGCACGAGTGTATCGCTGGTTTCAGCAAACGACCTGCCTTGTAACAAAAGATGAAGCGTTCCTAGGACAGCTGTTTTTTTTGTTTGTTGGTTCGCCTCTTGCTGCAGCTGGTGATCGGCTTGCTGCTGCAATGCATGGAGCGTGGTGCGAACCGCATCTGATACGGATGGCGTCTCTTTGCTCAAGAGCACAAAGCTTTGCAGTAGGGTAACAGAGGGAATGTGCAAAGCAATGCTGAGCTTTTCGAGCAACTGGTTCGTCCAATCTGTAACATCAAAAAAGGCCTCTGATGTGGGAAGAAGCGCTAAGACGGCCTCCCAGAACGGTTGCTTGACCATTTCGTCTGCAAGTTTTGTAGCCCCCCATAAGGCATGACAACCTGTTAGATAGGGAATCCATGCATCTCCTGTTTGTTTTTGTACCAGCTGCAGGAGTTGCGCATGGCTGAAACGAGCGATGAGTCGTTGCCGTACGTGAACGTGCTGAACTGCTTGTGCGAAAAAAGGCACCGGAGGGTGTTGCATTACTGACTGAAAAAGAGCCGTTTCCGTAGCATAGGAGCCCAAGGAGCCTGTATATAAAAAATGTTCCCACGCCCGATAAAGGCACTTTTGTGGACTTTCTTGCACAAGTCCCGCTGCAAGCAAGCGACAGATGGTTTGCTGCAACGGTGCGGAAAGCATGGGCAAGTGTTTTGCTACCAGTTCTTGTAGGATCGGGTATCCTGTATCCGTTGCGTTTGGGTGGTGTACCAAAGCTTCTAGAGCAGGGACTACCTGGTTGTAATACTGTGGCAAGGTATCGGGGCCAATCTGGGCAGCTACGGCTTCGTGCAGGGGAAGCAACCGAAGGTCTAGTTGCTCTAGTACCGTGGCATTGAGCAGCGCTAGTCGTTTCTGGAGCAATGCAAAAAAGGGTTCCAGTGCGCCGTAGGCGTGTTGCCTGGCACAAGTGGCCAATCGGGTACAAAGCGCTGCTGGAGTAAGACGTGCGTGGGCATGCAGATGGTGCACAACACGTTGCAGGTAGTCTGTCTCGGTGGCAGGTGCAGGTGGGCAGAGGGCAGCTCGAATCAATAGTTCATGCACCAGACGTTGGTTTGGTTGCCATGCTGGGGACAGATCCGCCTGAAGCAGTATCGTTGCTACCGTTTCTACTACCCCACTGGAAAACGGCACCCATGCATCCATTAACTTGGTTACCGTAGCCTCTGTAGCGTGCAGCAGCAGTTTTCGCAGCAAGGTCACTTCTTGGCATATGGGTGCCAATTGGTGCATCAGTAGGGCTGGAGTGGCTTGGATGATGCTCTTGGCAATCAGGTAGGATGGTACCGGTTTATCGGGTGGAAGTTGGTCGTGTACCAAGAAATCAATTACGTTTTCAAGCGAAAATACATCTTTAATTGGGGCCAATACTTTTTTCTCCACTATCTGTGGAAGCAAATGCTTGGGTTGGATGGCCACAGCAGCACGTACCGCCAGCGCTTGTATGGCCTGGTCCAGCTGCTCGATAGGAACTTTTTTAATTTTGACTACCAGTTCTAAAAGTTGTTTCTTTCCGTGCCGTTCTGCAAAGAACAGCGTTGCTTCTGTCCGTAGCGCTGTCTGCTTTTGTTGCACCAAATCGAGGCCTTCAGCAGTCTGAAGCAAGGATAGGACCCGTTCTATAAGGTGTGCTAGGAGCAGCGTTTTTTTGGATGCACGATTGGTTGCGTTACTGATTTTGTCTAGCAAGCCCATGTATGCGTGTTGGGTTAAAAGCGAGATGCCCTCTGTGACGACAGGCAGGAGGCTCTGCTCCAGCAGTTTTTGGGAGTTGTCTATCGGTGTGCTCAGTTGCTGTTCAATGCTTTCCCATTTTTGTTTGAAACTTGGCTGGGCAAGCAAGCATGCTTCCGCTGTTTTGGCATCCAAGGTGTCGCTTGGTTGGATGGCGTGTATGTGGGGTGGTAGGGAAACGCCATCAGTTGCTTGGGATGGGGGCCATGGAAGTGCATGGATGACAGATCGACACAAACCATGCAGCAGCTGCATCAGGGCAGCTTGCTGGGTCGTTGCATGGGGTAGGGCGGCAATTTGTTGGAGCTTGTAGGCAACGCTTGGACGTTCCAATAGCTGCGAGAGATGCTCCCTGCAAGCGATCATAGGCAGCTGTTCGAGCAGGGGGCACGCAAGCAGTGTTTCCAATAAAATGGTTTCGACTTCCGTTTTGGTTTGGACATTGTTCCCCACAGCATGCGCTAAGGAAACAAGTCGGTTGATCCAGGGTGGGGCAGAAGATGGAGATGTTGCTGGGTCGTTACACTGGGTTTTAAGTAGATGGTGTACGGCTGTTGCATAGCTGCTTTGGGTATATGCTCCTGCACAATAGGCCAACGTAGCTTCTTGAATGGCTTGTAGGTGTTGCTTTAGGGATTCCTTGCTTGGAGTCGTTGTAGAAAGTAGGTGGATAAAGTCGGTAAAGAGCGGTAGGATGGTAAGATCTACCGCCGCAATGAAAGCGCTAAAGAAGGGCTGTGGAAGCTCTTTGGTCAAACGGATTCGGTTGCAGGGTTCCTTGAGCCAACTGTTGAGCAAATGGCGCAACGTGGGGTTTGAAAGTTGTCTTTCCATGTTCCGTATGGTTGCGCCTAGTTGATGTGGAGCAAATCGACCCTCACCTAGGTGATCCAATTGTTGGATAAAATGTTTGGTGTCTTGCGTTGCAGCACGAACCAACCTAGGCGTAAGGATGGATTGTTCGTGTAGGTGCTGCAACCATGTAGGAAGTAACGTAGCCGTTTGGAGGGCAGCCCCTCCTTTGGTTTGCTGGTTGTTGTATGCTCGGAGCAATTTGGCTACAACGGTTCCGCAATCGATTGATTTTTTCGCAGCAATCCGCTGCAGTACAAGCGTCACAAAATCCATCCGATTGGCAATAGCCTGCTTGTGCTGAATTGCTCCGAGGAGGGCCGTTGCAAGCAGTGACTGGTAGGCATTGTGGGTTGAAAGCAATCCTGTTTGCTGCAGCAATGGCCTGATTTCCTTCAGTAAGGGAGAAAGTTGATGGAGGGGTTGTTTGCACAAAAGACCCACTGTTTGTTCTACGATAGGTGCTGCAAAACGCGTCGCAAACCGTTGCACCGCTTGTTCTTTTTTGGGCAATGTATGCCACATATGTTCCAGTTGGAAGGGGTGGGTAGCGTATAGTATTGCGTACTGTTGTTGGATCTCTTTTTCGTCATTTTGCGTCATCCACCACGCCATAGTACCCTCTGATAAGTAATGGGCAATGGCCTGAAGGATTGCTTCAGGTAGGGGAACAAGGGTATGCGGGGTGGGGTTTCGCAGCACTTTAGAAACCTGTTCTTGTAAGACAGGACGTAGGGTTTGTTCTATTTGGCGTATGAATTGGTCCTGCAATGCATCTGTGTGCAGGGTTCCCACGTTGATCACCAATTGGTCTATATGGAGCACTACGTCGTGAGGCACGTAGTGGGAAAAATACCGTTCCAAGAGCGATGGTACCTGTTGTTCTACCAATCGATTGATTTGATCTCGAATGGATGGGGTACGTTCCTGATTGGCAATAACAACTTCGATTCGGCTGCGTAAAATCACATGTGTAGACATGTCATAGCTGTTTTTGTGTGCACTCCGTTCTGATAGCGCTCTAGTGTTTCTGATTCAGTCAAAGGATGGCTAAGTTGTACATCAGCGTAGCATCGCGTACATTTGTTGTGTGTCCATCCATCTCAGATGGCACGGCCTTTGTTCCCCAGTCCTACAGACTGGTTTGGGTGTATAAAGGTCTTTTTCTGTTGGCTGCGATGGTTCCGCACTTAAACTACCTGGTTCAAATAAGAAAATGAATTTTTATCCAAAAAACAAATACCTGCGTGACGGCTTGATGCGTTTTTTTTTATTGCTGTGTTGTGCTTACCTAGGAAGTAGTATCCTCATGCCTTTAGCAGCCAAAAAGAAACGTTCCAATGCATATTCTAAGCTATTGGTACAACAGTATGAAGCAGCCAAACGGCTCTTCCAGCAAGGAACGTATGCAGCGGCAAAAGAACAATTCCAAGCATTGTGTAGCGTGCCAGATGCAGCTGTTCTGGCTCCTTACATCCATTTTTATTGTGCGTTGGCTGCGTACCGAAATGGGGAAAAGACATTGGCTCAAAGCATTTTTGCTGAGTTGTGTGCGCAGTTTCCTACCTGGGACAAACGGAACGAAGCCCGCTATTGGGCAGCTCAGTGCCTTTTTGAATCGGGCCGTGTGGAGGAAGCGTTGCAACAGCTTGCCCAGATTCGAGACAAACGGATGGCCGCTGCCGTGCTGCAACTGAAACAATATTTTCTGAGTCAACTAGACGATATGGTCCTTTTGCAGACGCTGTTGCGAACCTTTCCTGAAGATGATGCGGTTCGAAAAATTTTGTTTCAGAAAGCGGCTTGTGCAGCCTATTATACGCAAGATATGTCCTTGATGCGTCAACTAGAAGCGCAGTACCGTTGTGCCATTCAACGGTACGATCCATTGCGTAGGCTCACTTCGAAACGCAAGGAGGTTTATTCTGTGGCAGTTTTGCTTCCCTTTCTTGTGGGAGCGTTCGATTACGAAACCTGTTCCGATGCCTTTGTAGTAGAACTGTATCAGGGCATCCGATTGGGGGCGCAGCAGCTTGCTGCCGAGGGCATTGCCTTAAAGCTTTTTGCGTTTGATACCCAAAACGATGCTGACGTGACGGCCGAGCTGTTGAAACAAGAAGCATTGAAACAGATGGATCTGATTGTTGGTCCGTTGTATCCCACTACTACGCCCTTGGTGGCCGAGTTTGCCCGCAAACACAAAATTAATTTTGTGAACCCCATTTCTTCGAATGAAGCAGTGGTACACAACCATCCTTTTGGCTTCCTTTTGCAACCTAGTTTCGAAACACAGGTCCAGAAAGCCGTGCAGCTTACCCTATTGGATATCACGTCTAAAAGAATTGAAGATCCGTTTGTAGCCATTTTTTATACACCAAACGACGCACATAAGGCCCATGCGTATAAGCAGCAAATTGAAGCATCGTTGGGCAAGAAGGTAGGTTGTTTGGTGGAATTGCCCAACAATACAGCTGTAAAAAAAATTTTGAAGCATTTGGAACAAGCATCCACTTGCCCAGATACAGAAGGCAACCCAGCAATGGGGAAACAAGAAGCACCACAGCCTTGTACGGAATTCCCTTCCAAGCAGGAACTAAAAAAGATGACACATATGTATATCCCATCTAGTCAGCCTTTTTTGGTTTCAAGTATGGTCAATCTGTCGTTTAAACTAGGCATACGGCCCCAAATCATAGGACACGAACAGTGGCTGAAAAAGGAACTCTTGACCCTGCACCAACTGACCAAGTTGCCTATATTGTTTCTAGCACCCAACTATATGGATTTTGCTGATCCAAAAGTACGTGCACTGCATAAACAGTTTGTGCAACAAACTGGTGTGCTTCCTACGTTGTATAACTATACAGGATACGAACTGATCTGTTTTGTAGGACGGATGCTGGCCAAATATGGCACCTATTTTCAAAAAGAATGGGGGAATGTATGCTACCCTGGTACTGTTTTTCAAGGATTTTGCTATGGAACTCGGCACGACAACCAATACATACCCATTGTGCGTTTTGTAGCAGGCCGGTTTGTTTTGATGCCTACTCCGGCGTTGGAACTAAAAAATGAACATGCATGATTTTTCCTTAAAAAGGTGTAAATTTAAGGCACTTTTCTACGTATTGTGCTTCTGCTCTGTACATGTGCAAATCGATGCAGACGGGCCAAAAACCCTGTTGCATATGCGTATTGCCGAGTAAATGGAGTACACAAGCCCGCTTTTTGAAAGCGGCTTTGTTTGGAATAGGGTTAGCGCTGCCAGGTGTTGCGTATGGGGTTGGAGTTGAAAAAAAGTTTGGGCTCACCGGTGTGGGTTGTGCGACTGCGCCGAGGTTATCAAAGGATCGGATAACAGCTGGGGTCGAAACAGGCCTTACGGGCTTTTTTGAGTGGAAGTTTACAGACAAACTTGGTGTGCGTTCAGGGTATGGCTATGCTCAGGTGCGCGTAGTAGATGTCGCCAACATACAAAATAACAAGCAAATTTCTTGTGTTGGTTTGACAATCCATCGGCTCAGCATTCCCTTGGTAGTCCGTTTTTACCCAGGTGCAAAACGTCGGTTTTGCTTGTATTCAGGCCCTCGGTTTGGCATGGTTGTATCGGGCAAACAGGTCATCCTCTTGCATACAACCCCCAATGGCTATGGTGGTTATATAAAGGAGTTGGTCAACGAAGAGACATTACAAGAGGGGCCCAGCGCATTGGTACCTAACATGCATATTGGGAAATCATGTAAGGGATAAGATAGAATAATGTATTCTTTTTTTGATTTGATAAACGAATAGACCTATGGTTAAAAAAGTCCCCATTGGCGTAGATAGCTTTCGAGAGTTGGTTTCTGGTGCCTATCTCTTTTGCGACAAAACGGCCATGATCGCTGAGTTTTTGGGGAAAGGAGATAAGGTTACCCTACTTACCCGACCGCGTCGTTGGGGAAAGACGTTGAACATGTCTATGTTGTATCATTTTTTTGCCTCTGAGGTAAACGGCGTCCCTACGGCCGGGTTGTTTGATGATTTGGCGATTGCGCAACTAGAAGATGGTGCCTATTTAAAACAACATCAAGGCAAGCATCCCGTTCTAATGATTACCTTTAAGGACGTGAAAGCCGATGATTTTCAAGGGGCTTATACCAAAATATATAAACTCATTGCTGCTTTATATGGTACATTTGAGTACGTACTGAATAGTGAAAAAATAAATAGCGTGCAATTAAGATCCTTCCGTGCCATTATAGATCAATCTGCCGATCCAGGAGATTTAGAGAATTCACTAAAACTCCTTAGTCAATGCCTTTATCAACACCACGGACAAAAAGTGTACATATTAATAGATGAATACGATACACCTCTAAATAAAGCTTATGGGAACCAATCGTATTTAGACGCTATGATTTCCTTTATACGCAACCTATTTAGCGCAGCCTTGAAAGGCAACGATGCGTTAGAACGAGGCGTATTAACGGGTATCTTACGTATTTCCAAAGACAGCATGCTATCAGGGCTCAATAATCTAGAAACTTATACTCTACTAGATGAAGCCTATAGCAGCTATTTTGGTTTTAGTGA
>JAYTOH010000070.1:0-46145 GCA_043747895.1 Amoebophilaceae bacterium | reverse complement strand
CCCCTATTGCCACTCGTGCCTTTGAAAAAAGGCGTGCATAGAAAGCGTGTAATGGTGTCGTAGGGGCACAATCCCCCAACTTTATGCTTGTATTTTGATGGTTTATAGTTTTGGATGCTGTTTCACACAGCAATAGGTGCTTTAATGGCAGGATGGCAACTATAATTTGCCAATGTAAAATCTTCGTAAATAAAATCAAACAACGTTTTAACGGTTGGACGAAGGTGCATGGTGGGTAGTGCATAGGGTTTTCTGGTGAGTTGCAAACGTGCTTGTTCTAAGTGATTGTGATACAAATGAGCATCTCCCAACGTATGGATAAAGGTTCCCAGGTTGAGACCACAAACTTGGGCTATCATCATAGTAAGCAAAGCATAAGATGCAATATTAAAAGGTACACCCAAAAAGACATCGGCGCTGCGTTGGTAAAGTTGGCAAGAGAGGGCCCCTTCTGCGACATGAAATTGAAAAAATGCATGACAGGGTGGCAAAGCCATATGCGGCAATTCACCGACGTTCCATGCACTGACCAACAACCTACGCGAATGGGGAGTTGTTTTAATGGCATCTACCAGGGCCGTCATTTGATCGATTTTCTTCCCTCTGGCTGTAGGCCAACTCCTCCATTGATGTCCGTATATAGGCCCTAAGTCACCTGCTTCATTGGCCCATTCATCCCATATGGTTACGCCATTTTTTTGCAAATAAGCAATGTTCGTATCTCCACTTAAGAACCAGAGGAGTTCGTAGATAATGGATCGAAGATGAATTTTTTTTGTGGTAACCAATGGAAACCCTTTTGATAGGTCAAAGCGCATCTGGTATCCAAAGATGCTTCTTGTACCCGTTTCTGTTCTGTCTGGTTTGTCTACTCCAGTGGAAAGTATGTGTTGCAGCAACGTCAAATATTGTTCCATGTATCGTGTAGTTGTATGCCTGTAGCTGGTTGTTTCCAGCTGCTGCCTCGCTCTAGCCTTGTTTGTACAATTGTGTGACTATGTTCTAGTCCTTGGTATACCCGAATGAAGGGAGTACTGTGTGATTCGTTGACTACTGGAAACGAATGGGAACGGAGATCTGCATCATGGACGGAGCAGCAGCAGACATCCCTACTCGTGGTTGTACAGCAAGCGGCGGCATTGTATCGATGTCATCTCCAAAGTTAACAGTAGTTCCATGTGCACCCGCATAGGCATCCAGTACATTTAATAGATACCAAGCAGCGGCAATTAAAATAAAGAGATTGCGCGTACGTTTACACTCTCGGATGCGTTTGTTCGTAAACTCCACCCTAGGTAAGCTTTGCTTTTCTAGGTCTGTGCAACCTGGAGCAACATGTATAAGCTTGTTCCGTTTGTGTAAATGCATTTCTTTGTGTTCCTCATGTATCTTATAACCTGCTATAAAAAAGCCAAGGTAAAAACACGGTATTTTCCAATACTGTTTGTTGTATAATTGCCCTAGTCCAGGCAGGATCGTAGAAGAAAGCCACGCCCGTTGCACAAGCGCATTTAGTTCCATTGTTTTTAGCTGTTGTTTTTCCTGTTCCAACGCACCAGGACTGGAAGGTTTGATTGAAGCAGGAGGCATAATCAAGGGAGAGGGGGGCAGATGGGTACTTGCTTGAAGATCGGATTGACTCAATGCAGCAGCGGCTACTGGAGTCCAAGCGCTCGCAGCAACCAAATGCATAACCAATAAAAGAAGCATGGAATGCAATTTCATGATGCGTTGGTTTGTAAAATCATGGCAATAATTTTCTGTAATGTGGCTTCCGAATCAAACGATATCTTGATTTCGCCTTTTTTTTGTGCGTCTGCTTTGATCGATACGTTGGTGCCAAACTGTTGCGACAATTGCTCGGTCGTTTTGTAGACAATTGCTTTAAATGGGTCAGCAAGTTGTTCTTTTGGTTTTTTCTTTTTAGTAGTGGTATGGGACATCTCTTGTACCAACTGCTCGACTTCTCGTACAGAAAGTCCTTTTTCTACAATCCGCTTTAGAAGGCTCAGCTGCTTTTCTGGTGTGTCTAAGTTAATCAGGGCTCGTGCATGTCCCATGGAAATTTTTTGGTCTCTTAGGGCGATTTGTACATCAGGAGGTAATTTAAGCAACCGGAGGTAGTTGGTTACCGTAGTTCGGTCTTTGCCCACCCGTTCGGCAAGTGCTTCTTGGGTTAAGTTGCATTCACTAAGCAAACGTTGGTAGCTTAGAGCAACCTCGATCGCATTTAACGCCTCTCGTTGAATATTTTCAATAAGGGCTAGTTCCAGCATGTGCTGATCGTCCGTAGTACGTATATAAGCAGGAACTTCCTTTAAGCCAGCTGATATAGCGGCGCGCAGGCGCCGTTCTCCAGCGATTAATTGATACGAACCATTTTCCAAGTGGCGTACCGTGAGGGGTTGAATGATGCCATGTGTTTTTATGGATACACTTAATTCCTGTAATGCTTCCAGACTGAAATCTTGGCGTGGCTGGAAAGGATTGACAACAATAGACCCGACCGGCAGAATCTTAAATAGGAGCGTTTGGGTGTATGCGTTGTCGGTTGTATTGGAATCTTGCAACAAGGCCTTTAACCCACGCCCCAAAACATTTTTTTGGTTACATTTTGTAGATGGCATATCCACTTCTAAAAGCGTTCTTAATGGTTCGTACAAAAAGTTTTGACTCATTTATTGGCCTTACGAATGATTTCTTCCGCAAGACTTAAGTAGCTCACTGCGCCTTTGCTTTCTGCTTCATAAATTACAGCAGGCATACCAAAGCTAGGCGCTTCACTAAGCTTGATGTTTCTAGGAATAATGGTTTCAAACACCATGCTTTGGAAGTGTTTTTTGACTTCTGCTACAATTTGATTGGCCAAACGCAATCGTGCATCGTACATGGTCATCAATATACCTTCTATTTCAAGGTTTGGATTGAGCCGAGATTGAATGATTTTCGTCGTATTTAAGAGTTTCCCAAGTCCTTCCAAAGCGAAATATTCACATTGCACAGGAATAATCAAGGTATTTGCAGCAGTAAGTGCGTTGATTGTAATCAAACCCAACGAAGGAGCGCAATCTACTATAATATAGTCGTATTTGTCTACGAGCGATTTCAGTCCCTCTCGTATGCGTCCTTCTCTATTTTTGAAATTTACCATTTCTACCTCTGCCCCCACCAAATTAATATGAGAAGGCAATAGATCCAGGTTGGGTATCGTCGTAGTCTTGATCAACAATTTAGGATCTATTGCTTCTACAATACATTCGTAAATGCTATGTGCTACGTCTTCCGGCTTAATGCCCACTCCAGAACTTGCATTTGCCTGTGGATCCACATCAATTAGCAACGTCTTTTTTTCTAATACGGCCAAACTAGCCGCTAGATTTATAGCAGTAGTCGTCTTACCCACCCCACCTTTTTGATTCGCAATTGCTACAATCTTTCCCATACACGTTCCGATTGATTCGGATAAAAAAGATATTTTTTATTTCTTTGCATCTGCCTATCTCAATTAAAAGACTCAATATCAATAAAAACTAATAAAATATGCCAATAGCACGTATCGATCGGTCCTCCTCTGCTCGATTAGCGCTCTATTGTTGCAAGGGTATTTTACCGTTTTTGCTGCTTAATCTACAGTGCTTACCTAAACGAATCTATAAAAAAATACAAATATATCAAAGTCAGAGGCAGATCCCATAAGAAAGCAAAATGACTATCCATACTGAAACAGAATCAAGATGCAGGTTTTGTTACGTTCGGATCTGTATCCAGTGTCTCCTCTTCTTTCCCCCCTATGCTCTCTTCTTTCCCCCATTTGTTAAATGCCTTCAGCTCTTTTTCGGAGCAGTACTTGATTTTCATCTGTATTCAGATGCATGCACGCAGCAAAAAAACCAACGCATAAGAGTTAAAACCTGCAACTTTATTCCTATAACGTCTATACTATATCCAATTCAAGTTGCGGATTCCCATCTAGTCCGTACTGCCCACTTGCGCCTTTGAAAAAAGGAGTGCATAGAAAGCGTGCAATTGCTTTTCACCTCCTTTTTTCAATCAGCGCTTGATTTTTTCGTACGTTTGTATCAAGAAAAAGTACGAAGCAAGAAGGATCGTTTCGTAAGGACGTTATCCCGCATCTTCATTCCTATAGAGTATATACAAAATAGCCAGATTCCTAGACAAGCGAATAGTGAAGTACATCAAGCAAAAGATAAAAAAGCCAAGCCAGGCAAAGCCTGGTTAGAACTCAACAACATCAAGGGCAAATGTAAGATACGCTTTGTTCATTGGTATATGCTAAGCATAAATCCGCAAAGAGCCGTATGATGGAAGACTATCCTATACGGTTGTGTGCGCAACTGGGAGGATATCCTCGGTTGACTCGATAGACAAAAGTACGGAGCAAGAAGGACCGTGTCGTAGGGGTGCAATCCCGCATCTTCATTCCGATCGAGTCATATGCGCTACCAAATCCTATTTGCATTAGCGCCCTAAATAAACCATCAAAGCAGAGACATCCGTTGGAGACACGCCGCTAATATGAGCAGCTTGTCCTAGTGTAGCGGGTTTGATTTTGGTTAATTTTTCCAATGCTTCTTTCGATAAAGACCGTACCAAAGCATAATTAAAATCGGGTGCAATATCATATGCATCCAGTCGTTCCATTTTTCCCACAAATTCTTTTTCTTTACGAACATAATCTTCGTATTTAACCTCTATTTCGACTTGTTCCAACACATCTTCTGTATAAGCCCCCAATATTTGCTGGGTTTTCTGATCCAGCAGCAGTAAATTATGCATCCGCATTTCTGGTCGTTTTAATAAGGAATAGGCAGATTGTGCCTCTGTAAGTGAACTGGTTTGCAATTCTTGTAACGTATCGTTCATTTGCTCTGGGTGTATTTTCCACGTCTTGATACCATCCAAAGCTTTCTGTATGGCTTCCTGTTTGGTGCGTACTTGTGCCATACGTTTTTCTTCGGCCAGTCCTATTTCAAATCCCAATTTTGTTAATCTAAGATCTGCATTGTCTTGTCGGAGCAAGATGCGAAATTCAGCTCGTGACGTAAACATGCGGTAGGGTTCATCTGTTCCCTTACTTACCAAATCATCGATCAATACGCCAATATAAGCTTCAGACCGTTTCAATACGACTGGAGACAAGCCGTTGATTTTCCGGTGTGCATTGATTCCTGCCATCAAACCTTGACAAGCAGCTTCTTCGTAACCGGTTGTTCCATTGATTTGACCTGCAAAGTACAAGTTTTGCACGAGTTGGGTTTCTAACGTATAGTGCAACTGGGTAGGTGGAAAATAATCGTATTCGATGGCATATCCAGGACAGAGCATTTTGACTTTTTCAAATCCGACGATCGATCGAAGCATTTGGAACTGCACATCCTCTGGAAGAGAAGTGGACAAGCCATTTACATACACTTGGATGGTATTCCAGCCTTCTGGTTCTACAAAAATTTGATGACGCTCTTTGTCTGCAAACCTATGAATTTTATCTTCTATAGAAGGGCAATATCGAGGCCCTTTCGTCTGAATTTGACCATTGTACATAGGAGATTGATCCAAGTTGGCTGCAATCATGGCGTGCACCGTTGGATTGGTATAGGTAATGAAACAGCTTTTTTGATTGGCAAGGGGAACAGTAGGCAGAAACGAAAAAACACGTGGATTTGTATCTCCTGGTTGCTCTTCCATTTTATCGTAATTCAAGGTCCTTCCATCTACACGAGGGGGGGTTCCTGTTTTCATCCGACCGAGTTGGAATCCCAATAGGTGGAGTTGCTGCGTAAGGCCTACAGCCGCTTTTTCAGCTATGCGTCCGCCCGCCATCTGCTTTGACCCAATGTGAATCAGTCCATTTAAAAAGGTTCCGTTGGTTAAAACAACCGACCGACCACGAATCTCCATGCCTAGGGCTGTTTTTACACCCAATACCCGTTGGTTTTCTACCAACAGCGATACAACCGTATCTTGCCAAAAATCCAGATTTGGCAAAGACTCGAGTGCCATACGCCAGCAATCCGCAAACATTTTGCGATCGTTCTGTGTACGTGGGCTCCACATAGCAGCTCCTTTGGATTTGTTAAGCATCCTAAATTGAATGGCCGATTGGTCCGATACGATCCCAGAGCATCCACCCAATGCATCGATTTCTCGAATCAACTGCCCTTTGGCAATGCCTCCCATAGCAGGATTGCAAGACATTTGAGCAATGGTTTGTATGCTCATAGTAATCAGCAAGACCTTAGATCCCATCTTCGCAGCAGCAGCAGCAGCCTCACAACCTGCATGCCCTGCCCCAACTACAATAACGTCGTATTCTAAATGCATAATGTGTAAAACGTTTCACGTGAAACATTAAATTAGACCAACCCAATTTTCAACCAAAACAACCATCCCGCAACATAGGGTTATCAGCAACAAGCGCGAAACGCATTCATGCAAACACTGTACAATAGTACTATATAATAATGAAGTTGCGGGATTATGCCCCTATATATACAGTTTTTTTTGGTAGTCTCTATCAATATAAAAGTACGGAGAACGCAGGGTCGTTGCGTAAAGGCGCAATCTCGCATCTTCATTCCGATCGAGTATAGAACATTTAGGACAGTCCATTATACGTATTAATTTTAAGGTAAAAACGGAAATTAGTGATTCTATCCAAAATGAGCAATGCCCTAGTAGGGAGATACGCAACTTCATGCTATGCTAGTATTATACCCAAACAACGTTGCTGCTTTTCGTTACGCAGTCCAAATTGTTTGAATGTATTTTTACCTAAGATTTGGTTCGGACTGAAAGGACCTGCAACCACTTTATTGCTCGAGACAACTGCTAGCTCCTCTTAAAGCAATATACAACCAGGAAAGAAAAATGCACATTCCTTAGAAGCCGTTTCTTCTGAATCTGAACCATGAATGGCATTATGGTCAATAGAACGAGCAAACATCTTGCGAATGGTGCCTTCTCTTGCTTCTGCTGGATTGGTAGCCCCTATTAACGTACGAAAGGCAGGGACGGCCTGTTTTTTTTCTAATACCATAGCTACTACAGGGCCAGATGTCATAAAATTGCATAAGTCTTTATAGAAGGGCCGATGCGCATGCACTGCATAGAAACATTCTGCCATTGCAGGCGTAAGTTGTACCATAGTCATTGCCTTTATACAAAAACCAGCTTCCTCAATTACAGTAAGAATTGCACCTGTCTGGTTGGCCCGGACCGCATCCGGCTTAACCATAGCAAAAGTTGTATGTGTCTTCATTTTTTTATTTTATATTATATATTTTATATTGTTTAAGAAGGTCTTTTATAATCTATCGGAATGGCGATACAGGATTGTGGCTTCTACGACATACTCCTTTCTTGCTCCATATTTTTGTACCATACATCCAGTCAAATACACGGAGAAAAAAGGATGGTGCCCAAGGGGCAAAATCCCGCATCTTCATTTTCATTGAGTATATATGAAACTATTCCGCCTTGCTTAAGCAAATAAGACAACTTGAGTCATATGATTTGGGGACTTAGATAGTCATCGTAACTTTTGCACCATGTCTGGGTAAAACAGGCAGCCAGTCATTTATCTTATCTACGAGCCCTATCTTATCTACCACGGATGCAATCAGCCCCAAGGATCTAAAAATTGACCGGAAAGTTGTTCAGCTTTAGTTGAGTAGCGGCAGTTGTTTTACCTTTTACAGGTTGCGTCTGGATAGGAGCATACCTACTCAGCAACTTTAGATGGTATGGGTTGCAGTGATGCTGTATCGAATTGCTTAAACGAGTAAAATACCAGCCACAATCCAATAAAGATGGAAACGTCTGCGATGTTAAATATCGCTGGAAAGCAAACCTCTTCCCCTCCCCAAATAGGCAGCCATTTGGGCATAACACCAGACCAAACGTCAAGGTGGATCATATCAATCACCTGTCCGTGAAACCACTTCATTGGGGCTTTGTAAGGCGCATTGTGTAGATATACTCCATAAAAAATACTATCGATGCTGTTGCCAATTGCACCACCCAATACCAATACCCAACCCCATATCCAAGCAGCGGATGTGTGCTTTAAAGAGACTTGTACAATATGGACCGCAATACAAATAGAGGCTACAATACGGACTAGGGTAATAACCAACTTACCATATTTAAATCCCAACTGAACGCCAAAAGCCATGCCGTAATTCAGGACGTAGGTAAGCTTAAAAAAATTCCTCCAAACATTGATTTGCCCATCTGGACCCAATTCCATATGCGTATACACCCATAGTTTAGAACCTTGATCGGCTGCAATAATAAGCAAAACTACCAAGAAGTATTTAAAAATGCATCTCATGTATCTTTTTTATTTAAGTTTGTTTTTCTGTAAAGGAACTCGAACCAGTACATAGGCACTATAGCCAAAAGCATATGCATCTTCTCTTAATCCCCACCCTGGAAGATCAAATGGCAGAACCCTCTTTCTATCTTTTAATTTCTGAGCGAATCTGTAACGTGCCGTACAGCCAATGGATACGATGGACACAAGTTGTACTTTTGTTCCTGCTACAAGCTCCCACCAACTTGCAGTGCCGCTTTTTTTTAAATCACGCAAAGAATCAGGTGCTTTACACAAAGGAAGGCAGGGCTTTTTGGGAGCATGATCACAAGTTAATTTATCACTTTTTATGTGAAAATCAAAATTAGACTTGGCACAATACAAGCCTATAAAAAATTCGTTGTGCTGTAACGTAGGGGCTAAAAAAGTATACCCTGCCCCTATACGAAAGTAACGACCTATTGTATGGGAATAGGAACCTTTTTGTTTGAGCACATTCCGCTCAATCTTTCCAAACCCATAGTCTATGTTCCATACGATACGACCCATGTCTATCGATCCATGAAATTCATATGCGTTGCCCGTTTTCTGGTACCAGCCATAACCCGTTTTTGCTACATCCATCCCCACATATAGCGTAGTGGGGACAAGGACATATGGCTTCATTGTTTGTTTAGGCTTTTCTATATTCCCCCATGCAAAAAAGGGGGAAAGCACTATAAACAAGAGGAAATTAATAATAGAGCGTAACATGGTGCTTGTTTTTGTCTTTTTTTAGCAACACGGGCTGTTCAATTTTAAATTTTGTAAACAGGGGGCTTCTTAGATCATTTGGATCCGTATCCGTACCAAATGTTATGTCTTGAATAACGTATGCTTGTTGCAGTCCTCCTGCTTCTGTAGAAATAAGGGACGCTACTCGTTCATAAAAAACCTTGATTTTTTGGCAAAAAAATATGCTTTCTATCGTAAATTCAACTTCGTTTGCATCTGGATTAAGTGGTATTGTTTGCGTACCAATCAATTTAAATGCCTGATTATGAGCGTCTTTATGGGGCGATCGGACAAAAAACTCCTTTTGAATTTTTTCGCTTCTCAAATTCTTCAATGCATTGGGAACCACTGGATCTTTTTCTGGCTCAAAATGAATTATCAAGGAAGGGGAATAACTACTTTTCCAATTTTTGAAATCTTTACACGATCCAAAACAACAAGCACAAAGGATCGCCCATACTTTGAAAAAGGATGTACAAAAGGATGTACAAATGGGAACACGAACAAGCATCTAAAGCACCAACTAAAAAAAACAAACGGATTGAGATACAGACGGGAGCTGCTGTGCATATGCAAAAAGGCTGCCCTATAAATTGATTTTGTGTCAAACCAAACGCGACCAAGCGATGCAGTGGATCGGCGGCCCATTACATATATGGTACGCGTCTATACGCTATCGGATTCAAGTTGCCTGATGCTCATTTAGTCCGCACTGCCACGTGCACCTTTGAAAAAGGAGTACATAGAAAACGTGCAGGCAAAGCGGGAAACAGCGCTTGATTTTTTTGATACTCTTGTATCAAGACAAAAGCACGGAGCAAAAAGACCGTTGCGGAAAGGGGGGAAAACCCATTATCTTGATTCCTATAGGGTATAACTCCTGCACTAAAGGTACGCAAAAAATGGACAATTGAAAAAATAATGCGTACAAGCTATGTGATTTGCCCTTGGCGATCAAGCCATGGGGCAGTATCTAATATCTATAGGCACCATACGTAATGTGCCACAAAGTTTTTTTGTGCCTGAGGGACAAATTTTGCAAAGGCATTCCTCCTTTAGACCAATTTAAAGTGAATAAGCCGCCTATTTAAGTCGCAATTTGTTACCTGAACCTGTACAAAGTCTCCCAGTCGATAACACTTTTTGTGTTTTTTACCTACTACCTGAAAGCTTTTTTCTTCAAACACATATACGTCATCGGAAAGGTCTGATAGTCCGATCATTCCCTCGCACGCATTGGATGGGATTTCTACATACATGTTCCATTCGGTTAACCCACTAACGATGCCTTCTAAAACCTGATCGCCCAAGTTGCGTATAAATTCTACTTGTTTGTACTTAATCGAAGCCCTCTCGGCATTGGCCGCCACGCGCTCCCGTTCTACTGCGTACCGGCACTTTTCCTCATAAGCGGCTATCGCATACGTCTTTTCGCCTTGGAGGTATTTCTTTAACAAGCGGTGCACAAGCACATCGGAATACCTCCGTATGGGCGAGGTAAAGTGACTATAGTGGCGGAAAGCCAGTGCAAAATGTGGATTTGGCTCTGTGGTATACAGTGCTTTGGCCATGGAACGAATGGCAAATGCATGAATGATGTCCTCTTCTTGCGTACCTTGTATGGCTTCTTCTAAGTAGTGCATGGCCTTAAAAATAGGTCCTTTGTCTAGATTGATGGTATAGCCCAATTGTTTGACGAACAAAAAAAAGGTATTTAATTTTTTTGGATCGGGATTATCGTGGGTGCGATACACAAACGTAGGACCTGTTTTTTCTTGCTTTTGTTTCATTTTTGCTACGTAAGTGGCCACTTCTTTGTTGGCCAACAGCATAAACTCTTCGATAAGCTTATGGGCATCGGTACGGATTTTAGGGACTACCTGAAGCGGTGTTCCCTGTTCATCCAGCTCGAACACCAACTCTCGCGTTTCAAAGTTAATGGCTCCTTGCTTCAAACGTTCTTCTCGAAGCCGTTTGGCTAAGGTATTTAACGCAGCAAGGGCTGGATAAAAATCGCCCGTTTGTGCATCTAAAGTAGCTTTTGCTGCTTCGTAGGTAAACCGTTTGTTGGAATGGATCACCGTTTCACCCAACCACATGTGATGGACTTTTCCTTGATCGTCCAGTTCGAAAATAGCCGAAAAGGTACGCTTGTCTTCGTTTGGACGCAATGAACACAATGCATTGGAAAGCAATTCAGGCAGCATCGGAATGCAACGGTCGACTAAGTAAACAGATGTATTACGCAAGTAGGCTTCTTGGTCCAATGGCGTATCTGGCAGTACATAGTAGCTTACATCGGCAATATGAATGCCTACTTGATGGTGTAAATTTTCCAGTTTCTGATACGAAAGCGCATCGTCAAAATCCTGTGCATCGGCTGGATCTATGGTAAAAGTAGGAATGCCACGCAGGTCCCTTCTGTTGGCCATTTCTTGGTCCGAAATAATGGCAGGCAACTGTTTCGTGCTTTCCAATACGTGGGGGGGGAAAGCATAGGGCAATCCAAATTCAGCCATAATAGCATGCATCTCTACCTCATGGATGCCAGCTGGCCCTAGATGGTGCACCACGGTCCCGGTTAATTGGGCTTTTTTTCCTGGAAACAAGGTTGGTTTTATAACGACTTTATCGTTTTCTTGTAAATCAGACAGTTTTTCTCCTTCCAATACGATTTCGTACGTTCCTTTTCGTTGTTCTACAAGGGCTTTGGGGCAATGACCTGTAACGACGATTCGTCCAAGGATCGGATCCGTACTGCGTTCTAGAATTTCTACTACGATTCCCTCTGGTCGTTTGCGTTGTTTCTTAGGGAGCAAACGGACCTTAACCAAATCTTTGTCTAAGGCAGTATGTAAGTTCTGGTGCACAACCAGTATGTCTTTTTCTAAACCAGGTACTACAATATAAGCATACTCTGCACGTACCCAATCTACCCGTCCTACTGCATAGGTTTCTTCTGGATGCGTTGTACAACATATATAACGTCCTTTGTTTATTGTTCGAATGGTTCCTTTTGCTATAAGGTGTCGTAGCGTCTCTTTTACCGAAGCTTTTTCTCGTTTTTTTTTCAATTTTAAAAGCGCACAAAGCTCCTGGGTTGTGTAGGAAACAGGGGGAATTTGTTTGAAAATGGGCAAAATAGATGCGGTATAATCTATTATTTTTGCGTTCGTTTGGGCTTTTGGACGTTTTTTCAATTTGGACATAATGTATTGGTTTATAATAAAGATTTCGTGCAACCAATTTACGTTAAAATAGGTGAAAAAGCACCTAAGAGCAACCGTTTGCTCATACCGACGGTCTGTTGGTTGTTTCGGTGCAAACAAGCCTATTTTGCCCCTTTGCTCACGCAGCAAGTAGCATAAAAATCATTCGTAAATTATCAAAATTACCTGCTGTAGATACGCTCTTTTGATTGAGAACCGAGTCAAAATATGAGCCAGTACGTGCAGGTAATGGGTAGTGGGTAATTTAATACAAGCAAAGGAAATATACTCGATCGGAATGAAGTTGCCGGGGTTTTCATCTCGTCTGTACTGCAAACCGTCCCTTTGAAAAAAGCTTATCTGCCCCCAATAGCTGGAAAGATCTATTGGTTCCCAAGTTCCATACAGGACCCTAATCTATGCTCGTGGCACCTATGTACCGCTGGTCAGTAACTCAGTTGTTGTATGACATCCAGTTACCTGATCTTGTGGATGTACCAAGATCCACAATTTTGACTCAATAGTACAATTTTCGATACGTAAATACAGTGCTTCACGCTTGTTCACCTGCATAGATCACACCTGACTGTTGCCAGCCTTTTCCTTAACGCTCACCACCATATCCCTTAGGATACAGCAGCTTAAGGCAGTTTGAGACCTGCGCTCATACCAGCCGATCTCGGTGGGCCTTCCACCATGTCCTGTATAGCATTGCATGCTGGTGGCATGCATTCATGGCACACTGGCAGCCTTGGATCTAGACAAAAATATGGAGAAAGCAGGGCCCTGTCGTAGGGGCGCAATGCCGCATCTTCATTTTAATTGAGTATATACTCTTTCAAACTTTGATGGATACAAACAGTTCGAACAGGACCTTTTAAGCTTTTTGTTAATGCTTCTTTTATCTGAATGGACACCATATTTGTGCCATATTTTTTTGAAAAGAAATCTAAATCCCATTTACTAGCCTCCCAAGAGTTGGCCAAGCCTTTGAAGATAATAGGTCTACGATTATAATACGTGTTCCTAAAATCGAACTTCGTGGGTAACGGAGCAGTGGGTATTTTTTCCAATCTCCATAATCTGGGGGTAAATCCCTCCAAGTGGCCCCTGTACGGAGTATCCAGAAAATGGAATTGCTATCCAAAATGGGCAATATACTGTAATGCATGTTTCTAACGCTTGGAACGATACTTTTTCTTAAATATCAGCATGATACAAGAGCCTAATCCAAGCAATACATTGGTCCATAATATAGGCATATCATGGATCATAATGCCATACATTGTCCAACTAATAGAAGACACCGTTAGATTCAAAAGCATCAAAATAGAAATATCATCTACAGATTTCGTTTTGTATGAATGAATGATCTGAGGAACTAGAGATAAAACGGCCGTACAAGACCCTATGCAAGCAACAACGTCCAACACGGAAATGGAACCGTAAACCATAAGACCAATGAAGAAGAAAGCGGAACGAACAAATGCGTACCAGGAGCGGGGATCGAACCCGCATGGCCAAAGGCCACAAGATTTTAAGTCTTGCGTGTATACCAATTCCACCATCCTGGCAAGGTTATTAGAAATTCATCCTCCATCTCAAAAACATTCGAGATACCCACTCGATGTTGCTTCAAGGGACATTACAAACGAAACATGTGTGATTTGTTGGGAAGATTTGTGAACAACTGAGCGAGAAACGGGACTCGAACCCGCGACCCCGACCTTGGCAAGGTCGTGCTCTACCAACTGAGCTATTCTCGCTTATACGCTATATTCATGTAAACAAATTTAAAGTAAAAATTAATTATATCCAAAATGAATTGCATTCAGACTATACCCAATCGGATTCAAGGTGCCGAACTTCCCATCTAGCCCGTATGGCCACTCGTGCCTTTGAAAAAAGGAGTGCATAGAAAGCGTGTAATTGCTTCCCACCTCCTTTTTTCAGTCAGCGCTTGATTTTTTTTGCGTTTTTATATCAAGACAAAAGTACGGAGCAAGAAGGAGCGTGTCGTAGGGGCACAATCCCACAACTTCATTCCGATCGAGTATATAATGTGCCATTTTCTGGATACTCCGTATGCTACCGCTAGTGAGGTTTTTATTAATTTTCTATATTTGTAGTGAGCACTTTTGATATTGCGGTTATTCAATGGACTTTACTTTCAAAAATTATAGCTTTTATACTTCAATATTTTCGCAGTTTTTAACTGATGTTAGTTTATGATAAAAACCCCCACGTTCGCATTCATACAACCAAAAAAGCATCAATTGTTATCTTTACCAACTACGCGTATATGGGCACGTGTATGCCAAGTATGTGCTGGTGCCCTGCTCTTATTTTTTTCCGTACAAGCAGCTATTCCGATTGGTCCCGTGCCCATAACGTTGCACACCGTAGCATTGGTCGTGTTGGGTTGCTCCTTTCCTAAAGGAATTCCTACAGTTGCAACAAGTCTATATGTGGTGTTAGGCATCTTAGGATTCCCTCTTTTTGCTGGCTTTCGGAGTGGCTTTGGTGTTTTACTAGGACCTACTGGTGGTTACTTAATCGGCATGGTTGTAGGTTCTTGGGCAATGGATGCGTTTCGAAGCCATGTAGCCATGCGCAATTGGTACGTTCCTCTATTGTGTGGACTTATAGGAGTTGCTCTCATCTATGTGTTTGGGGTGTTGGCATGCTTGCGTATGGACTGGGACTACCCCAAGCTTTAAAAGTGGGCTTTCCCCCATTTTTCCCGGTAGAGGTAGCAAAACTTGTATTTGCTTACTTGCTGGTGTACCCCATAAACAAAAAAATAAACAAAAACACTGTGGATAAACAATAGGATTTGTGCTTCTCTGTAGTCCATGAAGCATACATTTGTTTTTTTAAGCTTCTTGCTTCATTTTCCCCAGCCCTTGCCGGGGCTGGGGAAAATGTATAGGTCATTGATGGCGGAATTAAAATCAATTGTTTTTGGGGTTACGCAATAGGCCTATATTCACAGTAGGTAACGATGCCTTTAACGAAGAAGCATGGCAGGAAGATTTTTTAACTGCTTGTGTTTTCAATGTTTCCCCCAATTGCCTTATAAGTCTCATACATCTCTGTGAATCATATTGCCCAGGCCTCTTTCATATTGCCTTGCTGGGTGGAGATTTGGAAGCGAGCAGGTTGTAAGAAATTGTTTCATGGAGAACGACCGATATGCACATTTTGCTTTGGTTTCTTTGCAGAAGTCGACTTTCCTAATTTGGCAGAAAATTTGGTTGTTAAACGTCAAAGATGCATCCGTTACATTTACAATTTTATGCTTAAAAATATATTGAATACTCGGTCTTTGGCTAAGACTGTGCTGTTGGCTATGGGGGGGATGGTCTATTTTTTAGGGTATTGTGTATTGGGTAAACCCAATGTGTTGGTTCAACAGGAAGACCGTCTTTTCCTTGTTCCAAGGGGAGTAGGTCTTGGCCAGGTTGCCAAACGCTTAAAACAAGAACGGTACATTGCCAACGCAACTACTTTTGTATGGACCGCTTGGTTGCTGCGTTATCGTCCAGAGACCACACCTGGATGCTATAGGTTGTGCAGCAATGGGAGCAATTGGAAAACGATTAGATTGCTTCGTGGGGCCATGCAAACACCTTTGAAGATCAGTTTTTCTGCAGCCGAAAACAAAACGGATTTGGTTGCTCAACTGACCCAAAACATAGGGGTGTACAAGGAGGCATTTGAAGCATTGTTAAACGATGCCAATACAGTCGTATCCTATGGATTCATACCTGAAAATGTGCTTGCTTTGTTTATCCCCGATACGTACGAGGTTTATTGGACCATTTCAGAAAAGCAGTTGTTTCTGAAAATGTATACTGCTTACCAGCGTTTCTGGAATTCCAAACGCTTGAAACAGGCATCTGAAATGCGTTTAACGCCCATACAAGTTTCTATTCTGGCTTCTATGGTTCAATTGGAAACCAATCATCTATCAGAAGCAGCGGTGATTGCGGGTGTTTACGTCAATAGGTTGCAACGCAACATGCGCCTAGAATCCTGCCCTGCATTGCGCTATGCACTCCAAACAAAACAAGCCAAGGTGCGCAACAGGGTGCTTTGGAGAGATTTGCAATTGGATTCTCCCTATAATCTATACCGTCAAAAAGGGTTGCCACCAGGTCCCATCACTTTACCCAGTGTTGCGATGATAGATGCTGTACTCCATTACGCAAAGCACGATTATCTGTTTTTTTCAGCTAGAGAGGATTTTTCGGGTATGCATTATTTTTCGCGTACGCATGCCGAACATGTGAAGCAGGCAAGGAAGTATAGAGCGGCTCTAACCCGACGAAAGATTATGCAGTAAAGCATGTGAATCCCTAGTTTTAGTTTTCCTTGGTATAGGCGCTATAGGAATGAAGATGTAGGTTTAAAAATCTGCAATAAATCATTGATACTGATTTTAAGTTTATTCTTTTGTAAGAACTGCCATCCGGCAACTTGAATCCGAGAAAGAAGGACCGTGTCGTAGTGGGGCGCAATCCCGCATCTTCATTCTTATAGCCCACATACCCCATACTTTTTGATCCAAGTTAACGCGAGTTCGTTATTGTAAATTTACCGATTACCAGGTTAATAAATTTATCTAATCCCGAACTCACGTAAGTTAAAAGTTGGATTTCCAACTCCAACTTAGAGCCAAACCGAACAATAAACGTCTGGGTTATTCAAGTCGTTTTGCCATTCGGCATGCTTGATAAGCGCTTGACCACTAGGACGATTGTGCGGTTGTTGCTGTGTGTTCTTAGTATACACAGAAGAGGAACAAGCTAATGACGTTGGTATAGCGTGGGGCCATGATAGTGGCTCGTGTAACCAAGCGTCTAAATTGTTTATAGCCTTTTCTATTTCTATGTCCCAATCAGCCGTTGTTGTGTTCCGCTTTTCTGTTACCTGAGGTCTAGACATGCCTTCCGAGAAACAAGTCTCATCCCACTCCCATTCTTCCTCTTGAGACAATGTTTTTGCGCTGTTTGAATCATTATTTATTTCATTGTGAGAATTTTCAGGACTCACGTGCACTGAGGGCCCAGTTGTACCAACTGGAGAAGAGCGTTGTGCGTATGTTTTCGGTACAGCTTGTGCAGCCTGATATGCTTTCTTCGCTACCAATAGCAAATGGTACCGTTTGTTCTGGCGCACCAAACAATAGGTTTCAGCAAAAGCGTCCATATTTCCAGTCCAATTTTTCAAACCAGTTTGTAGCACATACGTATCTGCTTGCATACTGTTTTTCTCTACCACCGAAGGACAAATTAAGCAATCTTGTGTCTGTACGGGTTGTTGCATGGGCGAATGGGTACGGAGTGTCTGAAAAATAGTTTCTACCAAAGCTCCTGGATCCATTCCCGATTTTGTAAATACGAAGGTGGCGTGGTGCACGTTTGTTCCTATTGGAACCTGCAATATACCCCCTACCTTCAGAGGCATATTTTTTTGTCCATTACCTTTTCGCACGTATTTCAAAACACATGGGCCTCCTTCTGTCAACAAGGGAGGGGTGCCATGAATAGGTTGTTTTGTATTAGATGTAAAAGGTTTGCAAATCAATTCGGTTGCTTGACATGCCAACAGTGCTACCAACGCACCGTTTACCTCTACCAACGATTCATTACCACTCCAAAAAAAAGGACTTCCTTTTGCATCGTAAAATCCAATGCCTGTTTCAAAAACCATGCAAGTCTCCGGTACGAAATCAGTAGCCACATCCAAAACAAAATGGCAAGGCATCCAGCTATTGCGATGGATATCGTATTTGTTAGATGCTACCAAAAACAACCGTGGATGGGTTCTGAAACGCCATACACGCGTGGCATGTTTCCATATAGGAGACTGTCCTAACTCTGTTGTACGTTGTATTGTATGAAGCTGCTCTTTTGAGGATGTACTACCCTCTAAACAAGGATTGTATACAGCACGTACAAGCTGAGGCGCAGTCATACAATTCGGTTTTTGCACGTGACAGCCTGCTTGAAAAGCCAGCAGGAGCATATTGAATACAAACAGCCCCAAGCGTTTGGAATGCACAAAAAGGCTTCTAAGTTTTTTTCTATTGGTGTATATGCATATCATAAATTGCAGGTTTTATTTGTTATCTATACTTCTACTAGTGTGTACGCCCATAAAAACAAATGGACGTACCTGCTTTTTCAAATCCGCCCTATGTTTTTTTTAGGACCTAGTCCCATTCGGAATCCGCTACTTCTGTACCATTACGGGTAATAGTATCTGAATTACTATCCCTAGCAATAAAAGGTATTATATGTTTCAGGTTTGTTGCCGGTTTATCATTTCCCGGTTGTTCTGCTTGCACCGATTGTATCCTTTTCAGTTTTGTCCCATTTCTAATTTGAAACAGAAGATCCTTATGTATTTCTGAATGCGCTTCTGAAGGTAGAGATGATGCCACAGTTCCTAGGTTTTTAGCATTTCCTTTTGGATTTTGTGTTGACAGTGATATTATTCCCTCTCTTTTTTCCTCGTTCTCGTTCTCTTCCTCTTCTGAATATGAATCAGAATCAGAATCTACTTGAGGATCAATACAATTTCTTCTACTTATTAAGCAATGCTGCAACGGATCTTCCGCATTGCTGAGTGGGGCTTGAGCAGGATGTTTATTTTCAGTGGACTTAAGCTGTACTCCACCTTGAATGGATTCCAACAATGCCTGACGATTTTTTGGTTGTCCACCCGTTGATATTCCACAGTCTATACCCTTTTCTTCTAGCTGTGGCACAACGTTTTGCACGGTAGATGTATCAGGCAATACAGGAACCCTCGGTGAAGGGTTTGGAGCTGTAGATTTGGGCTTTAACATGTTTGTTTTGTTGCCTTCAGGCAGAATGGAATGTCCAGGTTCTTGAGTCTGTATTTCGGCTTTACAGCCCCCACTTCCAGGCCTAGTGTTCCTATGCTGTGAGGGAGCACTACTGTACTGCAGTTGGCGCGAAGCTGCTTGCTTCAGATCCTGTTCCACTTTGGCTTCGCAGTGAAGCTCTACAGGTACAATCTGCCTAGGAGCTTGGCTCCAAGCGTCTTGCATCATGTTTCCCAAAAGTTCTTGGAGTGACCTACCTTTTATAGCGTATTTTTCAGAACCATAAATTATTTCAAAATCAGTATTATTAGGCATATACGACCAGTTTACTTTACGCATTTTTTCTTCTGTAACAACCGTATCTGCTAAGCACAATAAGCCCAGCAATGTAGCATTTGGTCGCAGCAAGCGTAGTTCATTTGTTTGCTCCAACGACATGGGCTTACCAGAACTATCCCAAAACGCTATTGCTCCAGCAGCAACCGTACACGCTGAAGGCAATACCCCACGTCTGGAAGCCAATAAATAATAAGTCGTATCCTTTTTCCCCTGCCAACGGATCAAATACAATTGTGGTATTACACACGCCTCGACTTGAATGGCATTTTTTTTCTGTTGATACAAGGAACGATGGGGTAAGGCAGTAGGGGGTGAGAGAGGATGGGGTAAGGATGCTTTAAACTGACTTTGCGGCATTAAGGAGAAGCATCCTTGAACCGTCCATACAAGCATGCCAACTATAGACAATGCAACAAGCTGATACAAACACACCATATGAATTGTTTTTTTGTTTTTTTTCATCCTGTATAAAAAGTTTTTTTGTGCTTTGCTTCCATAGCTGCTTTAATGCTATACAGAACCGAACAGCAGACATCATTTGTGTCAAACGGTACGCATCATCTAGCCAGAAGCGATCAACACCAAATAGTTTTGGGTAGCTTCTGGCCAATGTAACGTGAGAATGGTTTATACGTATGTAAATCAAAAATATACATCATATTTCTAATCCCCAACGCACGTTAATTTAGATGGGATGTGCTTCTTAGGGTGTTGTTCTCAGATGCTTTTGCTGTAGTCTTTTTGTAAGTTCTGCTAGAAGGTCATTTTGTATTTTACCACAATTGTTGCCTTTATCTGAATGACTAGGCGATTTTTTTTTGATCCCTCCTAAAGTAGTAGTAGTAGTAGGTTGTGATAGTGGTGTTGGTGGTAGTGTTGGTGGAGGAGGAGGTCCGCCATTTGTTCTATTGTTTTCAGGAAGAGGAGGAGCAGGAGGAGGAGGTGATACTTGATTTGTTTGGGCAGGTCCATTTAGGTGCGAACTTATTATTTTCATTGCTTGATTCTGGCTGATGTTATTCATTTGCAAGAAATCTTGTAAGTGTCTATCTGTCTGCCCTAGACCAGCGGTTGGTGTTGTTGCTGTCTGCCCTAGACCAGCGGTTGCTGTTGCTGCATATGTACATACTAGTCCAGTATTTGATGATTTGGCATTGGATTCGCACGATACCGTCTGCAATTTAAAGACTGCTTCTTCAAACCATGTCATATACCCTTTTGTTCCTATTTGACAACCATAAGCGACGGGCTTTTGGGAAGCATTTGCACTTTGTTGTTGTGCAGTTATCTTTTGTGTTACTTCTTGCAATGCCTTTACCATAGGTTCTGTAGTGTCAGCTTCTACCAATGCAACCACCATGTTTGCGTTAGAATGCTGCTGCATTAGGGACTCTTTGCCTTGGAGATTTATTAGAATGTCTGAGAATCCTATTTCGCCTACACACTGCACAAAGGTGGCATGATCCTGTTTCAGGACGCATTTTACCGTCCAGGCATCATTGGTTCTATCTTTATGCAATTTACCTTTCTGGATCGCAGGTAATTTGTTTGAAACGTTACCTTGAGCAGTTTGAGCTCCACCCAACAAATGCCCCAACAATCTTGTGTGTTTAATGTTGAAAACGATATTGTTTATGAAGTTATCTTTTTGACCTAGTTGGATGATATTCCCCTTATCATCTAAAAACCGCATGGTTTGTTCGGAAACCATGCAATGTGTAGGTATTGTTCCTTGATAACCAATGAACGCTACAAAATAATACGGATGAGGGTTTTTTCCAGCTACCATCTCTAGGAGTACCCACCCATTGGGCAATTTTTGTGTATTAAGTACCTTAACAGTATGTTTTTGTCGTGGATTGGGGGAAGCAATAAGGTTTGGATATGTATCCTGGTCTAGAACCTGCATCAGACCCGCTTGCGGTGCAAAGTTTTGTCCTATTTGGTTGCAGCTTGACTGAATTGCAAACAAAAAAGTGCCAAGCGTAGGCAAAAGTATGCTCCGTTGCATCGATTGCTTATGCATAGATTTAATTTTAGTTAATTTGTTTTTCATAAGGCATAGATAGATAGGTGTTATTTTGTTTTATTTTGTTTTTTATTTTATATTACTTTTCTTTTTCCTAAAAATTATTGCAGTTTAAACAGCGCAATGGCCTAATGCAATGCCGTATTCTCTACGCAGTTGCTATACGTTTTGTTTTTATTTGGTATGGGGTTCCTTATTCTTTGCAGAAACCGCACACGCACGGTTATCAAGTGCATCCAGGGAGAAAAATACCATGGTATTGTCAATCTCCGAACCCAGAGCTAGCCACTTTGAAACCAAATTTTTTATAAGCTTATCGGGTATAAAATAAAAATGATTGCCTAACAATACATTATAAAGAAATTTATAAGAAAGTGTTTCTATTTTTCTTCTAGAGAACACTGCTGATGGCTTGTCGTTTCGTTTGGTTTACCGCCAAAACCATGGACAAGTACGATACAATATTTTTTGAACAATATAAGAACCAGCCTTCATGGATTTTTAAGCAAAAGAAACCCCTAAAACCCAAACAGAACCATCAGGAGAACCCATATGTTTGTTCTATCCATTTGATTGTTGGGGCTCTATCGTACACAGTATTATGTTCTAATGTGTCAGAAGAAGAGCAACAAATGTCTGCGTTGTGTTGTGTCTTTTCATTGCGCTTTGACAATAAGAGAAGGGTAACAAAAAAAATTTAAATACACAAATCTTGCAGGGATTAAGACATCCGTTTTACCAACACATGCGGCTCTTGCCAAAATATTTTTCCCCTTAGATGATTTGTTTTATGTAATTTGGGGGTAAGTCGTTCTTGGTTTCAAACAAAGTAAGCCATTTCACATCCTGTACATCCGTGGCGGTTAAGTAACACATGCGCATTAAATTGATGGTTGTATCGTCACATTTGAGCAGAAATAGTCCTTCTCTAGGATATTGGAGGCTGTTTATATTGCACATATGGAAGAAAACAAAGGAAAAATAATAGAGGATGCCATTAAGAACAGTGGTTATCAGGTCAAGGCACTAGCCGAGAGGTTGGGAATTGCGCGCAATACACTTTATGCCAAATTACGAGGTGGCACATTGGACGATGAATTTATACAAAAAGTGGGTCAAGTGATCCATTACAACTTCTCGCTGGATTTTCCCCACCTACGCAACAAAGATGAGCTCAGTCAAGCAGCAGACACAGCAGGAACATACCATGTCATTTCATCTAAAAATCCTGATTTTGTTAAACTTCATGCTTTAGATAAGAAATATTTGAGTTTGCTAGAAGATTACAATAAACTTTTAAAACTCTTGATTTTGTTGGCTAACAACAACGAGCTTATCGGGATCAAACAAGAAATTACAGAATTTTTAGAAGATGAAGAAAAAGAACCGTAAAGCCTACTATAGCCAATCGGATTCAAGTTGCGGGTTTCCCCTCTCGTTCGTCCGTACTGCAAACCGCGCCTTTGAAAAAAAGAGTGCATGGAAAGCATGCAGGAAAATATAAAAAAGGCTGGAAATTAGCGATTAATTTTTTTTGGTGCGCTTGTATCCAGACAAAAATACAGAGCAAGAAGGACCCTGCCGTAGGGGCACAATCCCGCAACTTCATTCCGATCTAGTATTATAGTATGCGAGAAACGCAGACAAGTTATAGCACCAAAATGCCCACAGGATCATAGACCTCTTGCATAACGCTACTTCTGCTGGTGATTTGCACGTCGATCCGGTGCTCAAATCCTCACATATATCTATGTATAGTGCTGCGGTTTTGTGCTCTTTGTCTCCTACCAAATTCCTCAGCATAAGCGCCTGCTGCAAGAGGTCTACTTTCTGAAAGCGCATAACCTCATTGAACCCAGTTAGACTATAGTGACCTCTGGTTCTAACTCAATTTGCCATTGTGTCTTTACCTTTTCTTGAATACGCAAGGCAAAGGACCAGACCTCTTGTCCCGTAGCACCACCATACTGTACCAATACAAGTGCATGAGTAGGAGATATACCTACCTTTCCTGCTCGAAATCCCTTAAATCCCGCCTTTGCTATAAGCCAAGCAGCTGAAAGCTTTGACACAGATGCCTTTTCAGTAGGAAAGGCAACTAGGGAAGGGTATTCTTTTTTCAAAAAGGTGTATTTTTCTTTAGAAACCAATGGATTTTTGAAAAAGCTACCTGCATTGCCCAACACAACAGGATCGGGTAACTTTTGTTGACGCAGTGCTACAACAGCGTCCCTTACTGCTTGCAGGGATGGTTTTTGTACCTGCATGGCATCTAATTTTTCCAAAATGCCTGCATATTCAAGACGAAATTTGGGAGTTTTCTGCAAAGAAAGTACAACGCTTGTAAGGAAATATTTGTTGCGCAAATGTGTTTTAAAGATGCTGTTTCTGTATTCAAATGCACACTCTTTTGCGGAAAATATCCTTCTTGTGCCACTACACAGTTCAATGGCCTCTACTTGGTACAGAACCTCTTTAAGTTCTACGCCATACGCACCTATATTCTGAATGGGAGCTGCACCTACGGTTCCAGGAATCCCGGATAAATTTTCAATACCCGCATATCCTCTTGAAACACAAAATGAAACAAGTTTATCCCATGCTACTCCAGCACCAGCTTGTACCCAAATGCCATGCATAGATTCTTGAATCACTTCGATTCCTTGCAAGGAAGCATGTAAAATACAGGCAGGAGCAGCTTGCACGAATAAGGTATTGCTTCCCCCACCTAAAATGTAAAAATCTATTTTGGGCATCCTTCCTGCAACACAAAAATCTTCTACATCTTGTATGCTTTGAAAGCATATATATTGTTTGGCACAGGCAGGCAAACGAAAACTGTTCAAATGTTGGAGTGGGTAGTTGTATAAAAGATGCATAAATAAAGCATGGTTTGTACCAGCAAACGACCAAAACGTTTGGCAATAAATTTTTCTAATCTCGAATGCGTTACCTTAGTGCTAGAGCGCAAAGTACGCAAAAACGTTCCGTTTATTTGTGGATTCTAAGGCAAGTTGCTATCGAAACAAAAGTTATACTCAATGGGACTAAAGATGTGTGCGCCAAGAAGTTCGCGCTTTATTGCTTCAATGCTTTTTGTAGAAAATGTCCTGTATAGCTTTCGGGTACGCATGCCACCTCTTCTGGCGTTCCCACAGCAACAATAGCACCTCCCTCTGCGCCACCTTCTGGGCCAACATCAATGACGTAATCTGCCACTTTGATGATGTCTATGTTGTGCTCTATGACAAGCACCGTATTCCCTTGATCTACCAACTTCTGCAGCACGCGCAACAACTCTGCTACGTCTTGGAAATGGAGCCCTGTGCTAGGCTCGTCTAGTATATATAGCGTATCACCAGTACTTTTTTTAGACAATTCGGCTGCTAGCTTAATGCGTTGTGCTTCTCCTCCCGATAGGGTAGTAGCATGTTGGCCCAAGGTAATGTACCCCAACCCCACTTGTGCCAAGGCATGCAGCTTGGTATGTATCGAAGGATGCGCAACAAAAAAATCCAATGCATCGGCTACCGTCATGTCCAATACATCGGCAATCGACTTGCCTTTATACTGTATGTCAAGGGTCTCCCTACTGTACCGCTTGCCTTTGCAGGTTTCACACGAAATATATACTTCTGGAAGAAACCCCATTTCAATGCGCTGCAAACCTGCCCCTTCACAGGTCATACAACGTCCTTCTTTGAGGTTGAAAGAGAACCTGCCGGGTTTGTATCCTCGAATTTTAGCTTCTGGTAGCAAGGAAAAAAAGGTTCGAATGTCTGTAAACATACCCGTATAGGTACTTGGATTGGAACGGGGGGATCTGCCTATAGGTGCTTGACTTACTTCAATGACTTTGTTGATGTTGTCCAGGCCAATTGCTTCTTCGTAGGGTAGCGGAACGACACAGCTATAGTAGAGCTTCTTCTTCAATATGGGCAACAACGTCTTATGGATCAATGAGGATTTTCCACTGCCCGAAACACCGGTTACACAAACCATACGACCCAAGGGAATGGTTACCGTGGCATTTTTTAAGTTATTGCCTGTACATCCACGAATGGTTACCATGTTGCCATTGCCTTGTCTACGCTGATGTGGCATACAAAAGGATTTTTTCTGGGTCAAGAAATCAGCCGTAACGCTGGGCTGCCCCAAAAATTCGGTCAAAGTACCGGAGGCCACCACAGTTCCTCCATGCGGTCCAGCTTGGGGCCCTATTTCAATCAGGTAGTCGGCCTCAAGCATTATTTCTGAATCGTGCTCCACCACCAAAACCGTGTTCCCGATGTCTCTGAGTGCTTTTAAAGCAGTGATCAACCGTGCATTGTCGCGTTGGTGCAACCCAATACTGGGCTCGTCTAGAATGTAGAGCACACCCAGCAACTGGGTGCCTATTTGGGTAGCCAGTCGAATGCGTTGTGCTTCTCCCCCTGATAAAGAATGCAAGCTTCTATTGAGCTGGAGGTAATGCAATCCTACATCCAGCAAAAAGAGCAGGCGTTTGTCGATTTCTTTTAGAATCTCATGGGTAATGATTTGTTGCTTCTGGCTGAGCACATTTGGGAGTAAAGTAAACCATTTTTGCAATTCTAGGAGATGCATAGCACTTAAGTCAGCAATGCTTTTCTCATTGATTTTAAAAGACAGAGCCACTTTATTTAAGCGAGTGCCTGCACAATCGGGGCAGCATGCTGTATACTCAAAAGAGGCTTCTGTATGCTTGTATTTGGTAGCATCTCTATCATTTTGTTTGATCAATGCTGCAACAATCCCCTCAAAAGGCTCCAGCAAAGGAGCAACGGAACCAACTGGACGCTTGACTACATTCCCTAGCAACAACAAGTTCAACACGTTTTTTGGCAACAAGGCAACTGGGTCGGACAGTCGATGGCCATAGAACTTTAAAATAGCTTCAATTTTTTTGAAAATCAACGTTTCTTTATATGCTCCCAAGGGGACAATAGCACCCTCTTTGATGCTGAGATGCTTGTCTGGGACCAAGTTATCTATGTCTATTTTGGTGATTTCTCCCAATCCGGCACATGTGAGACATGCTCCATACGGTGTGTTGAAAGAAAAAAGATTGGGTTCGGGTGTGGGATACGCAATACCGGCAGCTGTATCCATTAAATACGTAGAGAAATCATGTTCGTTCTGCTGTGCATCTGTAACCACTATGGTTCCTTTGCCTTGTTTTAGGCCCAATTGCAAGGCATTTTGCATGCGTTCTGTCTGTTTTTTGTCTACCAGGAGGTGGTCTATAACCAGATATAGGTCGTGTTTTTTATGCCGTTCCAAAGTAGGGAGGTCTTCTAATGCTACAACCACGCCATCTACTTTCACTTTGGTAAACCCCATCCGCTCCAATCGTTCCAACAAAGCCCTGTATTGCCCTTTTCTGCCTCGGACCAAAGGAGCCATGATGGTAATGGGTTGCCCTGAAAAAGTGTCCAATATACTTTCTAAAATTTGCGTTTCGTTTTGGGCTCCCATTCTAGCGCCGGTAGCATAGGAGTAGGCATCGGCTATACGGGCAAAAAGCAACCGCATAAAATCGTAAATTTCTGTCGTGGTGCCTACCGTCGAACGTGCATTCCGGGTAATTGTCTTTTGCTCAATGGCGATAACAGGGCTTAATCCATTGATTTTATCCACATCGGGTCTTGTTAAGCTTCCTAAGAACGTACGTGCATAGGCACTAAAGCTTTCTCGATACCTCCGTTGCCCTTCTGCATGAATGGTATCGAATGCCAATGAAGACTTTCCACTACCGCTTACACCTGTAAGCACCACCAGCTTGTTGCGTGGAAAAGAAAGATCAATATTTTTTAGGTTATGCGTCTTGGCACCCAACACTTCTACTCGATTAAACCCATAACGATCTTGGATGTGCGGTGTCGTGTCGTATATGTCCTCTACATTCATTGTTACTGTATTTTACAAATAATACAAAATTATAACCAAACTTGTCTTACCATTTAAGGAACGAAAGTTGCGTTTTAAGGAACGAAAGTTGCGTTGCCCATGTTGCCAAACCCCAAGACGTGTCCGTCTAATAGAACTGCTGGGTTCCTCTTACTCTTTTCTCTGCACTTTTTCTATGCACTCAAAGTATTGCATCTTGTAACCGATGATATATAAAGCAATAAGTACTTTCTTTTTTGCATAAAAAAAAGTTATTGCCTAACTTGCTTAGGCATAACCTAACGCAAACAATGAGAATATTCAATTTTTATATTACTGATTAAAAGCTTTTTATGTTATGAAAAAAGGTTGTTGTTTAATTTACTTAAGCACACCACAACGCAAACAGCAAAAATACGCAATTTGTATGGTACAACGACTGAATTTACCTCGTTTGAAGAAGCACGCAGCATCTCTTTTGTGGAATATATGTGCCATCGTATGGTTGTTCGTAGTACTGTGCGCACCCCTAGCAGCAAATGCCACAAAGGGCAAGCAAGTTCCCAGCGGCAAACCTAAAGTAGATTTAAGTTCTCCTTATGCTACTGTCCAAACTCATTTTATGTTCTTGAGCCCTGGTAACGAGTCTCTTATGAAAAAAGTATGTATGGTATTCATAGATGGCGAAATGAACCCTGATCGCAACAAAAAGATGGCCATCCAATTAAAAAGGTTGCTCACCATCAAGGGCGTACAAATCCAATCCATACAACAGGATCCCAATTACATAGACCCTACTTTTAACGAACATCGATACACAATTACCAAAAAGTTACCCTATGTCTATTTAATCAAAAACGGCAAGGAATGGCGGTATAGCAAAGAAACAATTGATTTTGTCCTTAAAAAATACAAGCCCATAAAACTGCACAGGCTTTGTTACTATGTTTTGCCTAAAGCATTTTGCAAAAAGACGGTTCTAGATATTGCTATTTGGCAATATGTAATTTTCGTAAGTCTTATACTAATGATTTGGTTGCTTCACAAAACTATGCCCTATTTTTTTAAATACGTCATTTATAAGTTTGTAAAAGGTTCACAAAGGAAACAATTTTCGATAGAGCGATTGCTGTTTGTGCTCATAGCCATTTGTTTGTTAAGGGCGGTATTGCCGATGCTGCACTTCGAGCACTTGGAAACGCTTGTGAACCGATTTTTAGAAGTAGCAACTTCTTTCTTATGCATGTGCCTGGCATTCGAATATGTAGGGGTTATGCAGGAAAAAATCAAGATCACCTACCAAGAAAATAAATTTACGATACACATGCTTCCGCTCTATAGTATGATCGTTAAAATTTTCATTATGCTCTATGGTATTATTAAAATTGTCGACAATTTTGGATTTGCTACGGAATCGATGGTGCAAGTACTTTCTTTTAGTACATTGGGACTTGGGTTGGCATCGCAAGACATCATTAAAAATTTATTTGGTTCATTTATGATTATCATGGATCGGCCTTTTAGTGTTGGAGACGATATTGCTGCTGGCACCATCCGAGGCAAGGTAGAAGAGATTGGATTACGGGCTACTCTTCTACGTACCCGAGAAGGAACTTTGGTTTATATACCCAATGCAAAACTAGCGGACGCCTTTATCGACAATTTTGGAAAAAGAAGCATGCGCATGATTTCACTAGAAATCCCGTTGGGTTACGACGTTCCATTGGGCATTTTGCCTCAATTTATACGGGGCTTACGCGGCATCACCAAACGCCAACCATTCATAAAAACCGACAGAACTTCCCTCTACCTAGATAAAATGACAGAAGATGGCTTTGTAATTGTTGTTGAGCTTTTCTTAGATACTACAAAAAGAGAAATAGAGAATGAATGTAAGAACAACGTGATTTCTTTTATCTTAAAGTTGGCACAACATCTTGGCATCGGGCTGGGCAAAGTGAAGCATGTTGTACATATAGAGACCCCTACTATTAGTAGGACAGATACAGATGCTCCCTTCCTTGCCAGGCAAGACATAGAAAATTTATTTCAAGAAACGAAGGACGATTAGAAGTGGTTGCATAAGCAATGGCGCACAGCCAAAATACCGGATTGAGAACCTGAAATAAATCGTTGATTCTGTTATTCATTTGGCGCATTTGTAAGCGCTAAAATCTCGTATCTTCATATAAATTATTTTTTTTATGGAAGCATCCAACATGGGACAAAAAATGGGTGATGCATCTAATACAAATACATCCAATCAACGGCCCGAGTGGCTGCGCGTTAAGTTGCCTACTGGCAAGGCGTATGCTGCTGTACGCAATTTAGTAGATACACACAAATTGCACACCATTTGTACGAGTGGCAATTGCCCCAATATGGGAGAATGTTGGGGAGCTGGTACGGCTACTTTTATGATATTGGGCAACATCTGTACCCGAAGCTGCTCTTTTTGTGCCGTATCTACAGGAAGACCTGTATCATACGATCAAGAAGAGCCCAAACGGGTAGCCAAAGCCATTCACTTAATGGGGGTAAAACATGCGGTTATCACCTCGGTGAACCGGGATGAACTCAAAGATAGAGGGGCAGAAATTTGGTACCAAACCGTAGTAGAGACCAAAATTTTAAGTCCTAAAACCACTATAGAAACATTGATCCCAGATGTTAAGGGAACCTGGTCGGCACTGGAGCGCATGATCAGCGGCGGACAAGAAGTTGTTTCTCACAACATGGAAACCGTAGAGCGGCTCTATAGGAGCGTCCGTCCTCAGGCAAATTATACCCGCAGTCTCGAACAATTAAAACGCATCAAAACATATGGAAAACGTTCCAAATCGGGCATTATGTTGGGCCTAGGTGAAACACAAGAAGAGATTTACCGCCTTATGGATGACCTACGCGCACACGAGGTAGATGTGCTGACATTGGGCCAATACTTACAACCTAGCCCAAAGCATTTGCATGTGGTAGAATTTGTGCATCCAGACACATTTGCATTGCTTAAAGAAGAAGGCCTCAAAAGGGGGTTTTCTTGCGTAGAGTCAGGTCCATTGGTACGTTCTTCTTACCATGCCGAGCGCCATGTTTGATGACACATGCCGCACTGCGTTAAACGCAACAAACCATATAACCATCCGATTAGGTTAGCAACCAGAAAATAAAAACAGCCAATTCAATGGGTGCATACGCTATGGGAATATTGCGTAAATTGATTTGTGGGTATGTAAACATTTGGCCCACCAAGCCAGTGGAACAAGTCCTTTTACTTTCTTTACCAAATTTTATCGTATAGTTATGGAATCAAACCCATCCCCTTCTATTGCTTTTGATGCACCTAGTTGGGTGCATGACCGCATGCATATAGACACTCAATTTGTACATGCTGCAGTGGAGCCGGATCCACGTACGGGTGCCATTCTTACGCCTGTTTTTCAATGTTCCGTCTTTGTACAGGATTCGGTAGAGACTTATTTGAACAAGGGTCACTCATACTCTGGTTCTGGCAATCCTACGGTTGCTGTGCTGGAACAAAAAATTGCATGCCTAGAAAAAGGTACAGCAGCGTTGTGTTTCAATTCTGGCATGGCTGCGATTGTTAGTACCCTGGCAACTTTTTTGAAAGAGGGAGACCATTGTATTCTTCCGGATGGATGCTATGGCACTACTCAAGAGATGGCAAACGAGTTGTTTGGACAGCGGGGTGTCCGTTTTTCCTTTGTGGATTTTAGTACGCTTGCGCAAGCAGAAGCCGCCATTTGTCCTGCCACAAAATTGATTTTCTCGGAATATCCAACCAACCCTACGTTGCGTTTAACCGATCTGGCTGCTGTAAGTATTTTGGCCAAAAAATCAGGCATAAAACACGTTTGCGATAGCACCTTAGCGTCTCCTATGGTACTGCGTCCATTGGAATTTGGGGCAGATTTGGTTGTTCAATCCACGACCAAATACTATGATGGCCATAATATGACCATTGGCGGAGCAGTGGTGTGTGTTTCCATGGAAGATTACAACCAATTGTTTGCATACAGAAGCAGGTGTGGAAGTATGATGAGCCCTATGGTGGCTTTCTTGACCTTACAGTCTAGCAAAACCATGCACATACGTTTGCGGGCACAGTCTGAAAATGCGCAATACATTGCTGCGTTTTTAGAAAAACATCCCAAAGTAGCAAGCGTGGGCTATCCCGGCTTGCTCTCTTTTCCACAAAAAGAACTGGCCACTACGCAACATCGAAATGGATTGCATGGAGGCATGTTGTACTTTGTAATTCAAGGAGGAGACCCTGCAAGAAAGCAATTTTTAAAGACGTTGCAACGTCCATGGAGTTTTGGTGCCAACTTAGGAGCGGTAGAGAGTTTGGCTTCTTGCCCTATGGTCATGTCAAATGGAAACATGACCCAAGCACAACGAGAAGCCATTGGTATTGACAAAGGGTTTGTCCGTTTGTCTTGTGGAATAGAACATGCTCAAGATCTTGTAGAGGCACTTGAAGCAGCGCTAGAAAAGGTATAAACTCTATAGGAATGAAGGTGCCTACAATCCCCCCCCCCTATGAGACCGTCCTGTGAGGAACAAGTCGCAATCCCACATCTTCATTTGGATTAAGGCTCAGGGACTGTTTTTAGACGTGGCTTCAATTTTATTTTCGTTTTTTTTCAAATTTTTTTGGTATATTTATGTTACTCACGATGTATAACGATCATTGTATGAAGCATCAAGATTGTATGGGCTTAAAGTTATAGCATTTCTATAACATGTCTATAGCATTTCAGCATTGAAACTCACAACATACGCAAAAATAGCCCATAGGGTTTCATTGCAATGGTCTCAGAAGAATATCCTTATGTTTCAATCAAAACAGTAGATACGTTGATACACCCTTGTTCGGATTCTGTGAAATTGGTCCCTTGCGTAGGTTTGCCTCTTGGACATTTTGCGCTACGTTGCTTTTCTAGAAAATATCTTTTTGCATTAATCTGCTTCACGAGTCTATTTTTTGGTTTGGCTTGGTGTTCTACCTGGTTCGGCTGGCTCCTTTTTGTATCCATTATCCCTCTTTTGCTGATTGTACAGCACTGCATCCGTTTTGGGAAACGAGCCTCTTTTATCGATTGCTTCCCCTATCTTTTCTTCGCTTTGTTTCTTTGGAATGTCCTAACAATTTGGTGGCTCTCCAAAGCTGCTTTTGCAGCGTTTTTTTTTGTTGCTTTTTTCAATACCAGTTGTTTGTTAGTTCCTTGGTATGTTTATTATCACATGCGTAAGCGGGCAGGCATGTATGTAGGATATATAGCCCTTGTAGCCTCTTGGTTGACTCTGGAATATGTACACCTCGCTTGGGAAAGTTGGGAGTTGACTTTTCCTTGGTTAAACTTAGGCAATGGCCTAGCGGGTTTGCATGCTTGGATTCAATGGTACTGCTTTACGGGAATATTAGGCGGCTCGCTCTGGATTTTGGTTGTCAATCTGCTGTTGTACCATTGGTTGGCGGAAGCAGCCAAGTCTTCTTTGAGTTGTTTCGCCTTGGTTTTGTTTCCTTTGGGTCTAAGTTTGGGAATGTATTATACCCATACCGAAAACGGTACTTTAGTGGAAGCAGTCGTGGTACAGCCGAATTTTGATAGCTATACCGAAAAGGCCTATGGTTCTCCTCACTTCGTACCCGTATCCAAGCAAATAGAACGGTTGTTAGACCTCACCCATAGGCACCTTACACCCAATACAAGCTTGGTACTATGGCCAGAATCGGCAGTAGATTGTTGGTTAGAAGAAGCTTGCATCCCCAACTATCTGGTTGTTCAGCCCATCATTCAATTTTTGGAAGCACATCCAAACATAAGCCTGATCTTGGGTGTAAGCTCTTTTCAGCAATATGGGGCCATCAAACGTACAAAAACGGCTAAGAAACGGAAAGAACATTATGTAGACTATTTCAATAGCGTGTTTCATATGCGCAAAAGCCACAACTTAAACTTAGACATATATCACAAAACCAAGAGATTGCCTGGAGCAGAATACATCCCTTATTTCCACCTGTTTTCAACAAAAATGCTACAATGGATCAGACAAAAATTTGCTGAAATTGGAGAGATAGATCCTTGCCTGGCGCAGGGCAATGGATCCAAAGTATTCGTAACAGAGCGTGGGGTACAGATTGCCCCTATCAACTGCTACGAATCACTTTATGGCGCTTTTGTGGGTAGCGCATGTCAAAAAGGCGCTACTTTATTTGCAGTAGTAACAAACGATGGTTGGTGGGGAAATACACCTATATACCAGCATCATTTTAAATATAGCCAAGTGTTGGCTGTATCCCATAGAAGAAGTCTTATGCGTGCAGCAAATACGGGAATTTCTGGATGTATTAACCAGCGCGGAGATGTGTTAGCCGCCACCAATCGGTTGAAACCGACTGCTGTACGACAGCTTGTTTGTACAAACGATCGGGTCACTTTCTATAGCATACATGGAGATTATATTGGGCAAGTTGCGTTCTGGGTTTTCTTGTTCTTGCTCTGCGTATTGCTGGCTAAAAATATCCCAAAACCTTTTGCCGTAAGGCAGTAGGAACCGTAATTTTTCCTGTACTAAAATAAATTTATGTATGATTATTGACGATATCCTTTTAGACAAATTAGCCGGGCTTGCTCGACTTGAATTTGCTGCAGACGAACGGAGTGCCATTTTGCGTGATCTCAATGAAATGGTTGCTTGGGTCGAACAATTGGATGAACTTGTTATTGAAAATGAGCCAATTGAAGAATATCCCATCGTTTTACACATGGGAGACTTGCGCGAAGATGTGGCAATAAATACGCTTGCACACGAGCAAGCTTTAGCACTTGCTCCTCATAGCGATACAAATTACTTTAGAGTTCCTTCTGTGAAGGGAACACATGAGCATACACCCGAATCAACTAGCCAATAAGTTCAATGGAAACAGATGCGCAAGCAGCACTAAAAACGCTCAATTTACGAAAAATAGTTATTCCCATACTGTTCGGGTTGCTGATCACCGCTTTTCTTTTTTATAGGTCTGGTAAAGTCTCAAGCGATATACTGAGTTGGCTGTGTGCGCCAAACTGGACGTATTTGTGCATGGCGGCATGCGCAATTGTATTGCGGGAATTGGGCCATATTTGTAGACTACGCTTGTTGAGCGATGGGAATTTAAGCTGGAAAAGTTGTTTTTATGTGGCTACGCTTTGGGAATTTGCTTCTGCTGTAACACCATCTGTAGTAGGAGGTGGCCTTGTAGCTATTTTTCTCTTTTCCAAAGAAGGCCTTTCATTGGGCAAGGCTCTTGCATACGTTATTGTAAACGGCATTCTGGACAATCTTTTTTTCCTCTTGGCTGCTTCCTATAGCTTTGGAGGGGGGTATGCATCTTTTTTTACTATGACAAACGAATTGAGTGGTAGCGTAAAAGCGATTTTTTTTACCAATTATACCATCCTTTTCATCTATACCGTTGTTATAGCCAGTGGCGTATTTCTAAATCCAAACTTGCTAAAGTGGATTTTAATGCGGACAACCAGCATACGTTTTTTGAAGCGGTGGCGAAGACCTGCGTATCAGCTTAGCAAAGACATTATGGTGACATCGCATGAGTTTCGAGGGAAACGTCTCTCTTTTTGGTGCAAGTTGCTTTTTTGTACAATTTTAACTTGGATGGTACGGTATGTTTTTTTAAACTTGTTAATTGCTTCTTATGCGCCTGTTTCTTGGGGGGGGCATTGGGCTATTTTTTGCAAGCAAATCATCATGTGGGCACTCATGCTGGTACCATTGGCTCCAGGTGGAAGCGGCATTGCAGAAGTATTGTTTCAAGCATTTTTTGAACATACATTGGGAGATTATACGTTGATCATCCTCATATTGTGGCGTGCCTGTAGCTTTTATTTATACCTAACGGTAGGCGCTTTCTTTCTGCCTAAATGGATTAGAAGGGTGTTTCGAAATCGATTGGCACAATAGCGCTCTAGCTGGCGTTGTCATCCAGTCATGGATATTGGCTTGAGTTTCGTATACTTGAGATGTTTTATTAAACACTTGATTATCCTCGTTGTACGCAAAGTAGGTTTAAGTGGATTGCAACCCTTTTCGCACCAATTCCTCTAACGTTAAGGGACTATTAGGATACTTTACCTGTATGGTTGCAATTGCCTTCTCTGCGTTTTTTTGCGTAAGACCCAACCGAACCAAGGCCATTGCAGCATCCGCATCTATTTTATTTTGGGCATATGCGTCAGGAGCAACCGTAGATTGTGCTATGCAGTCCAATTGGGCTACTTTGTCGTTTAATTCGACTATAATGCGTCTCGCAGCTTTTATTCCAATACCTTTGACAGAAGCAAGTAGCTTTTCATCTTTGGTTAAGATGGCCTTATGCAAGGCGTTTGGATGCAACGAAGATAAGAGCGTTAGAGCCGTCTTCGCACCAATAGAAGTGATGGAAATCAGGCGCAACCACCACTCTTTTTCTTCTAACGTGTAGAATCCGTAAAGTGCATATGTGTCGTTTTTTACCTGAACAGTGGTTAAGATGGTGCAGGTATCTAATGTTTTGATTTGTTCAAATGTATGCAAAGAAATGTGCACAGCATACCCTACTCCTCCTACTTCCAGGATAAGTAGGGTAGGGTCTTTGTGGAGCAGCTTTCCTGTAAGTTGAGCAATCATAGCATGTATTTTTCTACTTTTCTCCGTTTCCCTAAGCGTTTACGCCTCGCGCCTTATCTTCTTTTCCCCTCTTTGCCAAATGCTTTCCACTTCCTTTTTTCAATCACCGCTTGATTTTTTGATACGGTTGTATCAAGACAAAAGTACAGAGAAAGAAGGACCGTGTCATAGGGGGTACAATCCCGCATCTTCATTCCTATAGAGTACAGCCAGAGGTTGTTTTACTCTTTCTTTTTTTTATTACTTGCCTGAATAGCAGATGCTATTTTAGCCTGAAAGGAAAGCGAAGGACCTTGATCTCCTCGTCTTCTTCTGATGAGCAATTTTTCTTTGATCATTTCTTCATCCACAAAATAGCGTGTAAAGGCCTGTTGCAGATAACTAAAAATATTGGAAACGAAGTAGTACAAACTCAATCCTGCTGGAAAAGAGTTCAATACAAACATAAAGCTAACGGGCATAACATAAGCCAACATTTTCATAGGGCCTTCCGTGCTGCTGTTTTGACTGCTGGACCGGGTATACAAAATGGTGGATGCTACCATCAATAAGGTAAACAAACTTACATGATCTCCATAAATGGGGATTACAAATGGAAGGCGCAAAACACTATCGTATGTAGAGAGATCGGTTGCCCATAAGAAAGAAGCTTGACGCAAGGCAATGGCATTGGGAAAAAAGTTAAACATGGCCAATAGTACTGGCATTTGCAACAAAATAGGTATACAACCGCTTAGGGGATTTATTGCCAATGCTTTATAAATCAACATTTGTTCGTTTTGTATCCTTTGTGGATCGTTTTTATAACGTTCTTTGATTGCATCCAATTCTGGTTTGATGAGTTTAATCTTAGCGAGTGAGATAAAAGATTTATAGGCAAAAGGTGCTAATGCCAACTTTGTTATGACAACCAGCAAGAAAATAACAAGGCCATAGTTGGAAACATACTTTTCTAAACAAGAGAAAATAGGAATAATCACGATCTGATTGATCAATCGGACAATTGCCCAACCCAATGGAAGATTTTGTTGAAATCCTGGGGCTATTTTTCTTAGTATGGAATAGTCGTTTGGACCAAAGAAAAAAGAAAAGCTGCCACGTCCTTTTTCTTTGCTACGCTCTGATATCAAAAGCGTGGTACTGGCAGCTTTCGTCTTATCTTCTTTGGATGTTATTGGCGCTATGCTAATATTGCCCCCAGCAAAAGAATCCCCTGCAATGATGGCAGAAGTAAAAAAGCGCTGTTTCATGGCAATCCATTTGATAGAAGCTACAATTTTTAGCTGTTCTAATTTGCTTGAACTTTCACTCAAGTTATCAAAAACATTATTGGTCAAATAGTAATTAATGGTACTTCTAGAAGCATCTGCTTTTCTGTCGTTCTCCATGCTTTTCATATCCATATCCCATCGGAAAGCAACTGGACATTCACTCTCTAAATAATCTGCCATGCCTACTGTATGCCATGCCTGAGTGACTTTATAGCCCGTTCCAGAGAACGAGAACTGCTGTTCGAAGTATTGATTGGGGGCCAAATTTAAACGAAAAGCAATTTCTGCTTGTTCTTCTCCTTTCAAGGTATATACAGGAGCTGCTGTGGTATGAAAGTAAAGATCTTTGGTTTCTACAAAAGCATCCTTATATGGAAATGAAAATCCCATCTTATTGCTCTGTTCGTCCACGAGTACGACCGGTTGTCCATGCTTGTCTTTGTAGTTTTTAAGCTCCACACGCTTTATTGTCCCTCCTTTTGTGCCGAGTGTAACTTTAAATACTTGATTCTCTACTATGATTTCTTTTGCTTCACCTTGTAATGCCACACCAAACGGAGAAGTGGCCAATGGGTGAAGTGCATGAGGACTTAAGCTGCCTGAAGTGGGAGACTGCTTTGGATTGGTATCTAATTTTGGCTTAATAACGTGAAAATATACCAAGACACTCAAAGATATCAATATAAAGCGAACAAGTTGATTCTTATTCATAAAGGCGTACAGGGGTTAATGAACGAATGATTAAAATTAAAAACCAATATAAGAAGACTTTTACAAATTGTAAAATACATACCCAACATCCAGAAGCTCACTATGCATGACAAACAAGTAGCAGTTGCACAACACCGGTATCCCCATGGGCTTGCTTCAGGCCTGAAACGCATCATATAAGTTTCAAGCTCCGAACCTAGCTCACGGTGTTGGGGTATGGTCGGCGTTAAGATTATTTTGCCCATGCATTCCACCCATTTGTTTAGAAGTTGCTATGGCGCGTGGCGCGATTGTATACGGGCACCAGATTTGGAAAAACGTTTCATTGTGCTATTGTCTTGTATCAGACTGCCCCAAGGTTGTTTCGAAAACAACATGTAGTAAGGAGTATGCATACAAATATAAACTTTTTCAAGTAAAATTGGCGGGTCTAATGGTATTGCATATAAAAAAATAAGCCGAGGTAAGTTTTTGGTACCATCCACAAAACAAAACCCTTTTTAGGCCCAGGGCTTCTTAAAAGGGACATTATAACGAGCGTCCTAAATCTTCCAGTTTGTCTTTGGACTCCTTTTTTTTATCCCTCAAGGGTGAAGAGGGGAATGGCTTTTTATGTTTTTTATCCTTATCCTCCTTACCCTCCTTATTTTTTCTCCTCTTGTTTTCCGGTGATGATGGCATGGAGTGGCTTATCGATCTTATTTTTTTTTAAAACCGGCTAGCAATCCTTTATTTTCTAAATTATCCGGAACTTTATTACCCATACTGCTGCCTGGAGGATCCTTTGAGAGATCATTCATACTGAGGCTCTTCATCCTCATTAAAGGTTGGTTAGGCAGAGGCGATTCCTGCTCTCGAAATGGTTCTGACGACCATGGCCTTTGCGGTATTCCGCTTTTTTGAGTCATTTGCTCGGGTTCTTTTTGTTGTTGCAGAGACGGCTGCTCCTCTGGAAGATTTTCCGGCAGGTGTGCCACTGCTGCGCTCGGTTTGGTAGTTGAATCATCTCCTGGTGTACCCACTTGCTGTTGTAGAGCGATTGCCTCCTGCATTGTTTCCTGAAGTATTTCCTGCAAATGTACCACTTGCTGCTGCAGTAAATGCGTTGCCCATCTCGACCCTGGTAACGGTTGGTGGTGCTGGACTTACGCTTTGGGATGCTTTTGCCATGCTTTTTGCAGAGCCCGGCAAGGAACTGCTGGTAGTTGTAGGGAGTGGCAATGTACTACTATTATGGAGGGAACAAGCTGTTGCGAGCATTGTTTCCAAACAGACCAATCCCAATTGATTAATAGATGTTGTTTTCATATTTTTTATGTTGCTAATTAAAATAAAAAGGAATGTTATGGTATAGTATTCCTTTTAACGAAGGGTATAGAAGTGGAATTGTTGGGATGGTTTTTACATCCTAATTACCCTATACAACATATAACGAAAAAGAACACAAAGTCACAAATTTTTTATGCTAATTGGTGCATCCATATCAAGGAACAACATACATAAAAACAAATAACGCACAATCAAGACGCTATGTCCGTTTTTTTCCGCATTTGCAAAACCAAGAAGTAAGTTGCTACATGGGCACAGTGGCTGGCGATAACTGGAGTAAGGAACACGAAAAGAAGCTACCATAGAGAAAATAAGCGCTGAGCCGCTGTAATACCTACAACGGCAGAGCAGGATGGATGTTGCTGCAATTTGGAAAATAAATGTCTATTTTGCATAGGCTGTACCGATAGATACAAGACTTAAATTTATGATTTATTATGAACCCTATGGCACCATGTATGTATTTGATTCTAGCCAACCTAAGTGCCCTAAGCTTGCTGCTTGGAATTTGTCCAGCAGTTTTGCATGCTGCTGTGCCTTTTTCTGCTGAAAGTGCAATAGAAACTAATTTGCACAAGGGTACACTGTTTTTCGAACAAGGAGCATACGCAACTGCTCAAGCCTGCTTCGAAGCATGTCCTAACCATGCCACATACTTTCAAGAAGAGATGGCATATGGCCGTGCCATATCGGCTTTGGCACACCAAGATCCATCTACTGAAACGATTTTGCATCGGTTTATCGTACGGTATCCAAAAAGCGAACAAGCAGATGAGGTGCGCTACCAACTGGCCCACTGTTTGTTTGAAAAAGGAGATCTCCTGAAAAGTCTCTCCCTATACAAAGCCATTCATCCAGAACAACTAGACGCTAAAACACAAAAAGTTTTTCCCTATGCATGGGCACATGCCTACCTCGCATTGAACGATTGGCCCAATGCAAAGAAAACGTTTACAATCATTCAGGATGTAAAAAATCCCTATTATTATCCTGCCCAATTGGATCTGGCCTATATTGCGTATGCAGAAGGAGACTACCCCCGAGCAATGATGCTCCTGGATCAAGTGGGAAAAAGCAGGTGCTACGCAGCGGAAGTCAGGCGTTTAACCATCCACGTACTACATGCATCGGGAGCACGTGACGCTTTGTTGGCTTACGTTAAAAATCAGTCAGAGGCATCGTTGACCCATCAAGAAAAAGAGTTCGTAGCAGATGCCTACTTTTTCCTCGAACAATACGAATCGGCAATATCCTATTATCAAGCTTGCATAGAACACGCAGCCAACGGTGGCTGCACTACCCATGCCAAATTGGTACATGCCTTGTACAAAACCCAACGGTACGTAGAGGCCCTTGCTTGCTGTCAACAGATGGTAGGGGGCAACGATCTATCTGCCCAAGTTGGAGCTTACTATGGTGGATTGATTTATGAAAAAGAAAAGGCATTTCAGTCAGCCTTGGATCGTTTCACCCAAGCTGCAGCAAAATCCTTTGACAAGCATCTTCAGGAACTCGCCTGTATCAAGCAGGCTGGGTTGCTTTGCCAACAAGAGAGTATCCCAAAGGCTATGGCATTTTTAACTGATTTTATCGAAGCACATCCAAAAAGCAAGCATCTATCTACTGCCCAAACGTTGCGCGTACAATGTTTGTATGCAACCCAAAAGTACCAAGAAGCAATCGAATACATCATGGCCTTGCCGTATAAAAACGAAGCACTTTTAACGCTGTATCAACAAGTACTTTTCTATCAAGGGTTGGAAGCATACAATCAAGGTGCCTCCGAATCTGCCCTAGACCGTCTCAAGCAATCGATGCTGTATCCCTTTGTACCCTCTTTGCTGTCCCAAGCCATGTTTTGGATGGCAGAATCGTTTGCATCCCTTGAAGCATATGACGATGCCTTAGCCTTTTATACCCAATGTTTGCAACAACCTGATGGACTTAAAGCGGCGTACCACGCACAAGCACTGTATGGCCTTGCTTATGCGTGTTTCAATAAGGGCCAATACCCCGATGCAACCAAGTCGTTCGAGCAGTATTTGGCATTGAACCACCATCCATCTGCCGCTACGCACTACGATGCAACGCTTCGACTGGGAGATTGTTATTACGTTCAGAAACAATATGACCACGCATTGCAATGCTACGAACGTGTCTACAGCTATCATCCTGCACACGTGCGATACCAAGAAGCCTTGATTTACGAAGCACAGGGAAAGCCTACCCGAGCAGCACAGTGCATTCAGGAAGTGATTTCCCAGCATGCCCAAACCAAATACGGTTTAAAAGCACGTTACCACGAAGCTTGTATGGTTTTTAACAGAAGCAATTACGAAGAGGCCATTCAAAAGTTCAGTCAACTGATCCAACAGGAACCATACAGTTCCCTACAACCTGATTTGCGCATGAAGCGTGCACTTGCGTACGAAAATCTCCAGAAAAGTGAACAGGCGATTGCCGATTATGCTGCCATTGTAGAAAAATATCCCACCTACATGCATGCCGAAAGTGCATTAATGGCCTTGACCAATCTTTTTGCAGGACAAGGGACACCTGAAAAAATAGAGCCTTATGTGCAATACCATGCCCGCGTAATGCAACCCAGCGATCGTTGTTCAGATGCACACGTGATCGATAGGGCTACATCACTCTTTTACAGTCAGGCTTATGCGAAGGTTATCCAACAATTGAATGCTTTTGCAAAGACACATACACGCAGCCCGCTCCTTCCAAAGGCCTATTTTTTACTGGCAGAGAGCTATTATAGAACCAACCAAATAAAGTCAGCTGTGGATTGCTACAAAAAGGTCACAGCCAGCAACCACACCGCTTTGCATGCCAAAGTATGGTTGCGTCTTGCGGAACTTGCGTACCAAAACAGGCAATGGCAAGAAGCCTTGACCAGCTACCAGCATGCTCAAAAATTGCGACTCAACCACAAAGAAAGAAATCTTGCTTTGCTCGGGTTGATACGAACAAGCTTTATTTTAAAACAACACCAACGTACCACAACGGCCTGCTTGCAGATACTCAACAATGCCCCAGAAACTCCTGCTGCGTCCATTCAAGAGGCGCGGCTCTACCTAGGCAAATTAGCCATGCGGCGCGGAGCCTACAAAGATGCAAAACATCACTTTGGGATTGCCTGTATGCCAAAGCATACGCCTACTGCAGCAGAAGCACAGTTTTTATTGGCTCAAGCAGCCTTTAAGCTCAAAGAGCATACGGCCTCTTTGCAAGCTTTGTTTGTGTTTGTGAAGCAATTTCCAAACGACGCTTATGTGGACGATGCATTCTTGTTGATGGCAGATAATTATATGCAACTGGGTAACTTTACGCAAGCCAAAGCAACGCTGGATTCCATCGTGAGTCGGTCCAAACAGAAAAGTACCATTGAATGCGCAAAACAGAAAAGAGCAGTGGTACTAAACAAACTTAAAAAGAAACCTATACCCCATTAAGGTCGTACACAGCACTTGGTTTTTTGGTGGATTTATCACTAGATTATGGAGTATGGCGCTTTGGTGTCATATTTTATGACGACACTATCTAGAAAAGATAACATGTAACTATAACAAAATCAGGCTTTTCGGGTCGCGCACGTATAAAATTGCTATGGATGCCTTGTTGGATAAGAAGGCCGCTTTTGCAGGGCTTCTTATCCTTTAATAGAACCCACCTGTTCTTGAACAAATGCACCCAATCCGTCAAAGACGCGTCTCGAATCCAAAGCTGTTTCTATGCCAAAATCAATGCCCATGTCATTGAACCGATATAGGGAATGTACTACATCTTTGTAAATCTGTCCTTTTATATTCGGGAAGAGTGAATCTATGGTACAAGATCCATGCATAGAAGCATGGGTAAGCCAAGTTGTAAGGGCATTTGTTTCCTTTTGGCCTAGTTGGGTAGATACCGATAGCAAAGAATCGTGTTTTGCGTGTTTGTTGCCCGTGAGTACTGAAGCATACCCCAGATTAAACGGATGCGACTGATTTTTATTTAAATCTTTGTCATCCATTTCTATACCTAAAAAGCATTCTTTTACCTGCTGCAACCAATCTGAGGGGAGGGGGAGACCTAGTTTATTTGCTGGATCATCTATAAAGCCAGAGACGAGCAAGCCTGGAACTTTTTTGTTGCTATTGCCCGCTAAAAAGGCTTGATTGGCAAGAATGATAGCACTATCCGGAACGAGATCTTGTATACCATGGGCATTCCAAGCATGCGCTAATTGCGAAAGATCTACGTAACCTCTTGTTTGTTGTCTACTCAGGTGGAATACCTGTTGTAGGTGATCGAGACCTTGTAGTATTTTTCCGAATTGGGTTCCCATAAGGGGTGCATTGACGGTAGCAAAAGCGATGCTGTTTAGTTCTCCATCCGCCACTAGTTTACAAGCGATCAGCCCTCCTTGGCTATAACCAATCGGGACGATTGGGAAATCAAGTGGCAGCCCTCGATGCGTCAATTCTTTTTGTATCTCTGCTAAAACCCTTGCTTTTTGTTCTGATATGGAAAGAGAAATAGAATCCCAGGCTTCTCTGCTCGTAGGCACCAAAATGCATGTCTCATGACCAAACTTATCCCGAAAGTAAGCGGTAAATTTATCTATCCCATTGCTATTGCCCAATAAGCCATGCAGCAGAACAATTCCGAAACGAGGCGTATATTGGTGGAGCTGTTGTTTGGGTTGCACCGGAGCAGCAGCTTCCGTTGCAGTTGGAACAGCTTCATTGGCCGAGCTTTCTACTGTTGGTACTGGACTTGCGACTCCCGTTTCTGAACCTTTTGGAATCCAGTTGGTAAGGCTATGGCAGCCTTCGCAACCACTTACCATGTTGAACACAATGAGCACAACAGCGAAATAAAACTGTTTGAGTATGTTTTTTGTATAGGCTTTTTGCATAGAAGCACGGTTTAAGTATTTAAAATATAATAAATAATCAGCGATAATTCGTTTCTTTTGTGTCATACGCCCCTGAAGGATACGGTATGCTCATGCGTTGCATTTGCTTCATGCGTATTTGAGCGGGTATCCGTGTGCTCTTGGACAAAGGAGACCACACGTTTTAGAACGGAGCGCGCAGCAGGAAGCGTTTGAATACCAGAGCCCGTCACGAACAATCTGTCATCTAGCACCATCAAGTTTCCAGCATGTGTTACACCTTCGTAAATATGGGTTTGTATATGGGGTCTACCAGGCAAATCCTGTACCATCCAGGATTTGTTTGGATCGGCTGTTGGAAGCGATTCAAAGCTGGGTCCTCTACACAATTGGCTCCTTAGTGGAATCAACGTGTCGTGCTTCTCATCCACGTTTCCTGCAACAAATTTCGCATACGCCTTTGTGAATTGCTGCATGGGTTCGGCATGTGCAGGATCTACATCAAATAACGAGCCAAAATCATCTTGATAACTCCCTAGGAGCATGCAGGGAATGGTGTACTGATCTTCTCGTAAAAACCTACGTACATTCCGAACGGACACGTCATCAGGGAGCAAGCTTTTGCCCCCCCCCATGAATGAATTGGTCATCCAATTGGGCAAAAACTGCGTTAGACGCACACCAAGCTGCAACCCTCTGGTCATTTGCAGCATGTCTTGTTCTATGCTGCGTAAAGTTCTGGGCTGATAGGACCTACCAGATCTGGTTGTATACCCAAATCGTTCCTCATATCGATCGGGTAAAATTTGCGTAAGAATGGCCCATCCTTCCGCTGCATCACGTATAAATTCTCGCACATCGGTTGTGGTGCGCTGGAGCACCGGAACCCCTCCTAGAGGGGAATTTATGGTCATAATACCTTTGATATTGAGTTTGTTGCCCTGTTTTTGGGCCAGCGTACATCCAACCAGTCCCCCATGGCTGTAACCGACAATAAAAAGAGGGAAGCTACCGGCTGATTGGTTTGCTTGCTGCAAAATACGTTCTATGGTTTTAAAAACATCTTTGGCTTGTCCTTCCAAGCATCTTGTGAGTGATTTGGTCTGTTCTCTACAGCTTGGTTGAATGAGGAGCACGTCGGGACCAAATGCATCACGCAAGGACGCTGCAATCGGATCTACCTCTGTTGCTACATTCATAAATCCATGCAAGAGTACGACGCCAAAGCGCGGAGTGGATTGGGTTTCATCAAGGGGGGAGGAGTGATGGTTGTAGGGTCCTGCACCCATTGCCTTTTCGGTTTCAGGGGGCTGGCTTGATGGTTGTGCGCTTTCTGGGCCGATTTGCATGGCTGTACGGGTTGTTCGGCAGCTCGCCACTAGGCCGCTGAGTAGGCTAAAGAGCATTGTAAAAAGCAGTTTGTGGTATGTTTGCTTGGGGCAAAGATAGGAATAGAACATCCTGTTCTTGAAGCGGATATAGCTATTTACCTTTCCTATGGCACAGGCCTTCATGCTATGAAAAGAGCAGCCGTATACACAATTGTTTTTTTTCTCAAACATCTTTGTTCTTGCTTGTTCTTGCTTTTTAATACAAAATAGAGCTTTTTGTCCAAAAGAGCAAGAAGATTTTTTTAACTATGTATCAGTTGTTATTTCATTTTGTTAGACAAATGTTTTGCGTAGTCTAGCAACTGGTAGGTTTAACTGTTCTCGGTATTTGGCTACCGTGCGTCGGGCTATTGGGTAGCCTTCTTGGGACAACTGTGCCACAATTTGCTCATCGGTATATGGTTTTTGT
>JAYTOH010000069.1:0-16142 GCA_043747895.1 Amoebophilaceae bacterium | reverse complement strand
CAGCCTGGTAAATCGAGCATTTTTCTGCCAATAAGTCGGTATCAAAAGGAAATTTCAACAATCCAGCATCCAGCCAATCCATAGCGGCATCCATTGCGTGTAGTTGCTGAAACAGCAGGTGCGCCACAGCACGATACATGAAAGCAGTGGGTGGTGCGGACTGAAGGTAAGCTGTATAATTTTGCCAAGCAACTTCTGGTTGGTGCTGGGTGTGATACACCATAGCTGCATACAATAACGGAGTTGGTTCGTCCGGAAGAATACGCCTACAGATGGCAAAATGTTCCAAGGCTCGTTCAAAAGCTTCTTGTTTGTAGTAACGAATGCCTCTTTCTAAATAATAGCTCCATAACTTGGCTTGGTTCGAGCGGGCAAAACTATGAAACTGGGTAGCAGGAGAGGTTATGCTCATGGTTTTTACATAGGAAGCCAGGGCTTCTTCCAAAAAGATGGTGGCTTCTGTAGGATGTTCCCTAAGGAGGTGATCGTATACAACGCCTCGGTAATACCAAGTAGCGGGATGCTTGGCCAAGGTTGTATCCTGAATGGCTTCGTCTATAGCCAACCGAGCCCGTTGCAGATTGGAAAGCGTAGGTGTTGCTGTAGCAAGGGGCGGGTCTCCTTCAGGTGCAACCGCTGCTACAGGCTGTTCGTCGTTAGGAAGGTCTTTAACAAGGGAATCTTGTGCTACTGAATCAGAGGCCGTAGCAGTTGTTGCGCCCTCTTTGTTTATTGATTTTTTAGCCTCTTTTTGTGTTCCTTCTAATGCGTCAATAACGCGTTGGATTTTGCAAGGCATGGCCCAAAGGTGCAAAGGTAGCAAGCATACCATCCATATGCCAATGAACCACAACCACATAAGGGGGATGCACATGCGGCCCTTCTTTTGTGCACCGGTTGCATTACTGCAACCAGCACGATTGGAACATGTTCCAATCGTGTAAGGTTTGGATGCATAAAAAATCCTTAGGAAATATTGCATCGCTTTCATGTAAGGAGTTTGTACATCTATTTGTTGCAGTAATACAGCCTCTTCATCTTAATATATATCTTCCTCTTCCTCTTCCTCTTCATCTTCCTCTTCATCTTCATCGTATAAGATGAATGCTTCGTCATCCATTGCATGCTCCTCTTCTAACTCCTCCTCCACTTCTACATAGTCCTTGTATTCATCATCTGGTCTTGGCATATCTGTTTCGTTTGTTGTTATGGTTTGATTTGGTTTGTACATTTCCCCTTCCCTTTTTATGTCCTCCTCAACGATATGTTCTAAGATATCTATTTTAGCTACAGAAGCAATGCTGTCTTCTTGCCCCAATCGAATCAATCGAACGCCTTGCGTAGCCCTACCAATGCGAGGCAACTGAGCAACCTGCATGCGTATGGTAACGCCAGATTGGTTGATGATCATCAACTCATCCTGATCTTTTACGGCATTTATAGCTACCAGATCACCTGTTTTTTGTGTGATTTGAAGCGTTTTTATTCCCTTGCCTCCTCTTTTCGTAATCCGGTAATCTTCTAAAGCAGACCGTTTCCCATATCCATGTTCCGAAACCACCAACAAATCTAAGTCAGCAGTAGAAAAACAAGCCATACCCACCACGCCATCGGTTGCAGGTGTCAACGTTATGCCGCGTACACCAGAGGAAACGCGGCCCATAGGCCGCACGTCTTGCTCGTTGAAATGGATGGCTCTTCCAGATCGTAAAGCCAATACAATGTGATTGGAACCATTGGTAAGTTGGACTTCTAGTAGGGAATCTCCTTCTCGCACCACAATTGCATGAATGCCGTTGGATCGAGGGGTAGTATAGGCACGCAGGCGCGTCTTTTTGATCACGCCTTGCTTGGTACACATGACAACGTAGTGGTTGTCCACATAGGAAGCATCTTTTAAATCTCGGACGGGTATAATGCTCCGTACCTGATCGCCTGGTACAATATGGATAAGATTTTGTATGGCTTTCCCTTGCGTTACTTTTTTACTTTCGGGTATGACATGCACTTTAAGCCAATAAACTTTTCCATATTCTGTGAATATCAGCAAATATTGGTGTGCCGTAGCGATGAAAAGGTGTTCGGTAAAATCGTCCTTTTTCGTCGTAACCCCTTTTGAACCTACGCCTCCCCTACTTTGCAAACGATAGTCCACCAATGCCGTCCTTTTGATATAGCCTTTGTTGGAAATCATGATCACCATTTCAGCATCTGGGATCATGTCTTCGATGGTAAATTCGTCTGAGTGGTATTCCACGATGGTTCGACGTGCATCTCCATAACGTTCTTTGAGTTCGACCAGCTCATCCTTGATGAGCTGCATGCGCATGGCTTTATCGGCCAATATGGCCAACAAATGGTCTATTGTTTTTTGTACATGCGCATGCTCTTCAATTACTTTATTGCGTTCTAGTCCTGTAAGCCGTTGCAAGCGCATCTCTAAGATTGCTTTGGCTTGTAGCTCGCTTAGGGCAAAGGTGGTCTTTAATGCTTCTTTGGCTACTTCTGGATCTTTTGCAGAACGTATCAGCAGAATAACGCGATCTAAGTGTTCTAACGCAATAAGATAACCCTCTAAGAGGTGCATTCTCTTCTTTGCTTGTTCCAGATCGAAAGTCGTTTTACGTACCAGCACTTCGTGCCTATGGTCTACAAAATGAACAATCAGCTCTTTGAGGTTTAACAGCTTAGGCCTACCTCCTACCAAAGCAACGTTGTTTACACTAAAGGCATACTGCAGGTAGGTTTGCTTGTATAGATTGTTGAGCACGACATGCGCCACGGTATCGCGCTTGAGGTCGTACACAATCCGCATGCCGTCTTTGTCTGATTCATCGCGAATGTCTGAAATGCCTTCTATTTTTTTTTCGTTAACGAGCTGAGCCGTTTTTTCGATCATTAAGGCCTTATTTACCTGATAAGGTATCTCGGTTACAATGATTTGTTCTTTTCCATTAGCCGCTTGTTCGATGGTGGCTTTGCCTCGCAAGAGGAGGCGTCCTTTGCCGGTTTCAAAAGCCTCTCGAACTCCATTGTACCCATAAATAATACCTCCTGTAGGAAAATCAGGGGCTATAATGTATTGCATTAATTCCGAGATGGAAATTTCTGGATCGTCAATATAGGCCACAATACCTTCTAATGTTTCGACCATATTGTGAGGAGCCATATTGGTAGCCATTCCCACTGCAATGCCGGAAGAACCATTCAAGAGTAAGTTGGGCAACTTGGCTGGAAGCACCAAAGGCTCTTGCAAGGACCCATCAAAATTAAATTGAAAATCAACCGTACCTTTGTTGATTTCTTTCATAATTTCGTCCGAAAGCTTCACCAGCCGTGCTTCAGTATAACGCATGGCTGCGGGGGAATCCCCATCGACGGATCCAAAGTTACCTTGGCCTTCTACCAATGGATAACGAAGAGACCAACTTTGCGCCATACGCACCATGGCATCGTACACCGAACCATCTCCATGTGGATGGTACTTACCCAATACTTCTCCTACAATTCTTGCGGATTTTTTGTAGGACTTGTTGTAGTGTACCCCGAGTTCGTACATACCATACAACACACGTCGGTGCACGGGTTTTAATCCATCTCGCACATCTGGGAGTGCTCTTGATACAATGACAGACATAGAGTAATCTATGTATGCATTGCGCATTTCATCTTCTATGTTAATGGGTATAATCCGAGTTGGCTGTGCATCCATGGGCATAAGGTTCAATTTTTAACTTACTCCAAAATACAAAAAAAATAGGGAAGTGAAGCGATTTGGCCTTGCCTACCAAGAGCAACGATGGGTTTCATGATTCAAAGTCTTGCTGCATTTGATTGAAGTTGGTGCATTGGCGCTCTTTCAGAAAGAAGTATTGATTGAAACATTTTTAGGAATACGAAATCGCGTACCGCAGCATACTTATTTTTTTTCAAAATATGAACCATAGGTTTTATAAATTATATTCATTTTCAATGGATATAATTGGTTCAGAATGTGGAATTTAAAACATTATCTAGTAATAACGCGAATTCGGGATTAGTCAGTAAAAAAAGCTGTTGAAATAAAAGCTCCTTTGTATTTTTAAATTTGTGTATTTAAAAGAATCAATCAACAAAGGAGACAACTATGAATGTAGCAAAATTAGTAGAGACTTTCTACACTATTGATGCATGCTTAAAAGAATTTATGCCATACATGGGAAAACACTGTCTTCCAGGCTCAACATCTAAAAAACCAACGAGAACATGTTCCTTAAACAGGAGTGAAATCATGACGATTTTAATCACTTTTCATGCAGCAGGTTTTCGAAATTTTAAAACTTATTATCTTTATTTACAACAATGTCATGAGTGCTTCACTTTCGTTCACCTTCATAGACCACACCTGACTGTTGCCAGCCTTTTCCTTTAACGCTCACCACCCTATCCCTTAGGATACAGCAGCTTGAGGCTTGCTCATACCAGCCGATCCCGGTGGGCCTTCCACCATGTCCTGTATAGCATTGCATGCTGGGTGCATGCATTCATGGCACACTGATACAAAAGTACCAAAAAATCAAGCGCTGATTGAAAAAAGAAGGTGGAAAGCATTTGGCAAAGAGGGAAAAGCAGAACTCGCCCTTCGGGCTCAGACAGCTGTTTTCCTTGTCTTCTTTGCTTGCACGCTTTCTATGCACTCCTTTTTTCAAAGGCGCGAGTGGCAGTACCAACCAGATGGGAATCCGCAACTTGAATTGGGTATAGTATAGCTTAATTTGAAATCTCTTGTCTAGAGTAGAATGTACGCGGTCTAAATCGATTTCCATGTTGGTTTGGATTTCGTCTAAATGGTTTGCGTACCTCTCGTGCTATAGGCTCATTGTGTATGATGCTCCAGAGCCGCTCTTCTTGATAAGAAGCAAGCATAGAAAATGCAAATCCAGTAGCACCTGCCCTACCGGTTCTACCAATACGATGGGTATAATCTTCTGCAGCCTGTGGAAAATCATAATTAATCACATGTTTAATATGGTCAATGTCTAGTCCTCTTGCCGCTACATCGGTTGCTACAATAATCTTATACCGCTTGTTTCTAAAATCCTCTATGACGCGTTTTCTTTGGTGTTGCTTTAATCCACCGTGAATAGCTTGTGCCCTATAATGTGCTTTTTGCAACTCATGGCAAACATTATGTGCCTTGACTTGCGTTTTTACAAACACAATCGTAGAACCTTCTCGCTGCTCGAGTTCTTGCAACAATAGCTGAAATTTGTCTGACTCCGGAACGCATTTATATGCTTCTTGAATGGATTTTTCTTCATTTTCAGGAATTTCTACCTTAATGCGTGCAGGGTTCTGTAGATAGGTACTGGCCAAACGTTCAATCGTCCTGTCTAATGTAGCGGAGAACATCAATGTTTGGCGTTCTACAGGCAAGCGCTTGATGATTTTAGCTATCTGTATCGAAAAGCCCATATCCAGCATTCGGTCAATTTCATCTAAAACTAAAAAAGTAGTATTCGAAAGTTGCAGCGATCCTCTGCATAGATGGTCTTCTACACGGCCAGGTGTACCAACAATGATTGTAGGTTCCGAACGCAAACGCATCAACTGTTTGCCAATAGGTTCTCCACCTATCAACAATACCGTCCGCAAATGCCTACATCCACTAGCCATTTTAGACATAACACCTTCTACTTGTTCTGCCAATTCTCGTGTAGGTGCTAAGACCAATACACTGGATCCAGGGTGTTCCATAAGTTGCGCTACAACCGGAATAGAAAAGGCAGCTGTTTTACCGCTACCAGTTCTGGAAGAACCCAATATATCTTGCCCCGTTAACGCTATAGGAATTACTTGGTCCTGAATAACAGTAGGATTGTCATACTGCATTCTTGCCAATGCTCCTAATAGAGCCGATGGCAAGTTGTATTTTTGAAAGGTACTCGTGTTAATCAAAATAGATGTACTGTTAAAGTTAAAGTAGTAACGACTCTTGGTCTCTGCTGTCTAAGCTTCAGCCAAGACGTCTTAAATTAAAAACAAACAACTTAGTCATGAGGGCTGTTGCAATAAAACAAAACTTCTGAGGAACCACTTTGGCGTTCGTTCCGGTTAAACTGTGTATACATACGCATGGTACAGTTTCAAACAGAATACCTAAAAAAATGGAACAGATGCAGCTTTCCATTGCAATGACCTCGTCATACGTAAAACGCAATAGATTTTTCCAAGACTCCCTGAAAACAAAGCAGGGCAATACGATTGAACCCGTTGCACATAAGCAAGGCAAGCCAATAGACACTAAGAGCTTTGATACACAAAACCTTAAGGTAATCCTTATGGCTTTGGCAGCCCGATTTAGTAAGCCGACTCACTTGCCTTACGTTACAATACGTGCAACGCCTCTTATTAGATTATTATAAGTATTATATTAAAAGAGTAGCACTTCCTTTGAGGCTTTAGGCGTGCTGAAGAAAAAGTTCAACAAAAGTAATACAACTGCTTTTGGCTTTTTAGTTCCTTGCAAGGCTCTATTCCTCGATAGATTCAAGAAGCTTAATGTTACTAGCCACTTCTTTCCCTCTATCGTTACTAATCTCAAAATCGACCTCCTGACCTTCGTCAATTGTATGAATCTTTGATGCAATGAGCGCACTGACGTGAACAAAAACATCTTTGCCTCCATTAACTGGCTTTATAAATCCATATCCTTTGGTTTGATCAAACCATTTTACAATCCCTTGCATAGGAAAATTATTTACTATATTTAAATCAACTTAACTTCAAGTGTTTTTATTTTATCGGCAGGCAAAGCATAAAATGGGCTTATCTACCTGTATCAATCTGAATATCAATAACGTTGTATGCGCAACAATACCCTTTACCCCCTTACCTCCTATAGGTAATAAAAACAAAGACACTAACCACAAGTTAAGATTTTAATTGGATAATAAAAAATATATACCCCATAACAATCAAAATGTAGGGGTAAAGAAATGAAATAAATCGTTGATTATAAATTTAATTTTGTGCTTTTGATAAGAACTACAATGTGACAATTTGAATCCGATTTGAGTATATCCCTTAAATTTGAGTGAAATCATGACGATTTTAATCACTTTTCATTAGCTGGCTTGCAAAATTTTAAAACTTATTATCTTTGTTTACAACAATGTCATACTATGGTATAGTTGGTATAGTTTTATACTGGACAATGAATTGCTTGCGTATTATCAATTAGATTGGGAAACAATTAAAAAACCTATACAAAAGACCATAAAGCTGCCATACTGGGACAGATTTTGATGTAGCGCCTCTGCTGTGAAAAACAAGACTTAGATATGGTTTTGCTTTTGTGCTTTGCCAATTATTTGGTAACTTGTTTCTTTCTTGTTTTCTGTACCATTATACGATTATACGATGGAATCGTGCTAGACATACCTACAACAACTATCTGTTTTACGATCATGTATACTGTCTGTTTTACTGTACGTAATGTATAATACAAAGACAACGGCAAACAACATGGAACAGCCGGAAGCCATGCAAGACAACGACGCAGCCTATCTCATAGGGTTAAACGAAATGCAACGTGTGGCTGTTGTGCGCACCGAAGGCCCCTCCATGGTCATTGCAGGTGCAGGCTCAGGTAAAACGAGGGTGCTCACGACTAGAATTGCGCACGTATTGAAAACAAAAAAAGCAACACCCCATCAAATACTTGCCTTAACGTTTACCAACAAAGCTGCAGCAGAAATGCGGCACCGCATCGCAACAGCAGTAGGTCAAAACACCAATGCCTTGTGGCTGGGGACCTTCCATAGTGTGTTTGTAAAATTACTGCGAAAAGAAGCCCCCAGGCTAGGGTATCCTTCCCATTTCAGTATTTACGATTCAGAAGATAGCAAGTCTCTCCTCAAACAATTGATCAAAACACTTCATCTAGACGATACGGTCTACAAACCCAACATTGTATTGAGCCGAATCTCCCATGCCAAAAACAGGCTAATTACCCCAGAAGCTTATTCGGAAGATCCTCATTACCAAGCAGAAGACAGTCGCATGCGCATGCCCCAATTCAGTACACTTTTTCTAGCCTATGCTAGACACTGCCAACAAGCAGGTGCAATGGATTTCGATGATTTGCTTTTGCATACGCACACACTCTTGCATACCGATCCCGATGTATGTGCCAAGTACCAACAACACTTTCATTACTTATTTATTGATGAATTTCAAGATACCAATCCAGTACAATACAGCATTGTTAAAAAATTGGCCGAACCACATCAAAACTTCTGTGTAGTAGGAGACGATGCCCAGAGCATTTACGCCTTTAGAGGTGCTACCATTCAGAACATTTTGCATTTTACCACCGATTACCCCAACCATCAAATCGTCAAATTGGAACAAAACTACCGTTCCACCCAACACATTGTCACCACTGCCAATAGCATCATTTTGCACAATGAGGCACAACTAAAGAAAAGCGTATGGACATCGAATGACTTGGGAGAACCGGTAACATTGATCCGATCTACTTCCGACATAGAAGAAAGTCAACTGGTGGTACATGCCATCTTCGAAAAAAAATGGAAACACCAGTTACAGAATCAAGATTTTGCCATCTTGTACCGCACCAATAGCCAGTCCAGAAATTTTGAAGAAGCATTGCGCAAAAGAAACCTCCCCTATCGTATTGTAGGAGGACTTTCATTTTACCAACGCAAAGAAGTAAAAGACCTATTGGCCTATTTGCGTTTTGTGGTCAATCCAAACGATGCAGAAGCATTTAAACGGATTGTAAACTTGCCCCGTAGGGGCATTAGGCCTGCTGGTGTAGAACGAGTTTTTATACTTGCAAATGAGCACAAATATTCTCTTTGGGAGGTACTAACTGCTTCCAGCCAACTGCTCACTGGACCAACTGCCAAAGCCATGGGGCATTTTGTTGATTTTATGCGTAGCTTTGCATCCAAGCTGACCATGAACAGTGAAAATGCATACAGCATAGCCAGTGCTGTAGCAAAAGAATCTGGCCTTTTAAAAGAACTTTATGAAGACAAAACCATTGAAGGATTGACCCGTTACGAACACATGCAAGAACTGTTGAACAGCATAAAACAGTTTGTAGACAACTCAGAAAACAACGACCCTAGCTTGGGGAATTTTTTGCAAGAAGTAGCGTTGCTTGCCACTGGAGCAGAAGACAACCCCAATCAAGACGTAGTGACCTTAATGACCATTCATGCTTCCAAAGGATTGGAATTCAAATACGTCTATTTAGTAGGTATGGAAGAAGATCTCTTTCCTTCTGCTAGGATGCTTGGGAGCAAGGAGGATTTAGAAGAAGAACGGCGGTTGTTTTACGTAGCTGTGACCCGTGCACAAAAAAAAGTGACCCTATCGTATGCCCTCTCTCGGTATCGATTTGGAAAATCCGTTCGCACGAAGCCCAGTCGTTTTTTACACGAAATCGTATTAGAACCTGCTTCTCCTCCAACTCCATCCAATGTACCTACAAAGACGCCTGTTGTTCCTGTAAAAAAATCAATGTATGTTGCTACACCTCCGATGCCACCTTGCACGCCTTGCGGAGACTGCATGCAAGTACAAATCGGACATGACGTAAAACACGCTCAGTTTGGACGCGGCAGTGTGCTGCAAGTAATCGAGGAAGGAGGTATGCGCAAAGCTGTAATACACTTCCATACAGTTGGAAAAAAAACACTCTTGCTCAACTATGCAAAGCTCGAGATACTGTCAGTAGTATAAACCTCATAGAGTATGTATCCTTAACTTAAATAAACACATGTACGATTACAACACAACACGACCACCTTTGATTCTAAAAGAATATGGCAGGAATGTACTGAAGCTCATCGAACAGCTTCAGGGTATTGAAGACAAATCAATACGTACGCAAAAAGCGTATGCCATTGCCAAGTTAATGGAAGTACTCAATCCCAATGCAGAGTCTGCACAAAAACGGTGGGACGATCTTTTTGCGCTCGCAGCGTACAACTTAGACATTGACAGTCCTTATGCCAAGCCAGTTCCAAAAGAAGAAGCGCAGCAGTGTTATGTAAATATGCCGCATGTGGAAGAAATGAAGTACAAGTATTATGGCCGAAATATGGAACTACTCCTTCAAAAAATGGCTGCATTACCCACTCCACATGAACAACAAGAGATGCTTTTTGCCATCGTTAAACTGATGCGTAGATTTGGTAGCGTTTGGAACAATGACTACATCAGCACCGAACGCATTATCCAGGACATTGCACGCATGCTTCCGGCAGATGCAACGATCGATCTAGCAGTCATACGAAACATTCCTGACGAATGTTCCAATGGGCAAAGGGCACGCATGCACCCATCAAACAAGGTTACGAACACATGTCCAAAAAAGAAAGAAATCAAGAATACATAAAGGCCGACAAACACAATACATGACTATATCCAAATTTATCGTTCAAGGAGGACGTTTTCTATCGGGCACAATCAAGCCCCAAGGGGCTAAAAATGAAGCGCTACAGGTTTTGTGCGCTACATTGTTAACCAAAGAGAAAATAACCTTGCACAACCTGCCGGACATTGCAGACGTACGCAGCATGATGAAGCTGTTAACCCATCTAGGTGTTGCAATCATTCCATTGGGGCATGGAAGTTATCAATTTTGTGCTGCTGCTATCGAAAAAAGTGCTCTAGGTACAGAAGCATTCCGAGCAGAATTCGTCAAAGTACGGGGGTCCATTATGGTATTGGCCCCCCTACTTGCCCGTTTCAAAGAAGTTACAATTCCCAAACCTGGGGGAGATCGCATTGGTCGACGAGGCCTTCATGCACATTTTGAAGGATTGGCACAATTAGGTGCCTCTTTTGCCTACGATTCCAGGAAGGAAACTTGGACAACCACCTGCAATACCCTCGTAGGAGCCCCTGTGCTCCTACCCGAAGCCTCTGTAACAGGTACTGCAAACACTGTGATGGCTGCGAGCCTTGCTAAAGGAAAAACAACTGTCTATCCGGCCGCATGTGAGCCACATGTACAACAACTTTGCCACATGTTAAATACCATGGGTGCACACATCACAGGCATTGGATCCAATTTACTTACCATAGAGGGTGTCTCCCAATTGAGTGGAACCGTGCATACCGTTTCACCCGATCTATTGGAAATTGGCAGCCTCATTGGACTGGCAGCAGCAACCCAATCAGAAATAACCATCACAGATGTCCCAATTACACTTTTTGAGCCCGTCTGGTATGGTTTCAGAAAAATAGGCATTGCATTAGAGACAGACCAAGAAAAAAGCATACTCCATATTCCTAAACAGGAAGCCTATCACATACAAAGAGACATCGATGGCAAGTTGACAACTTTATCTGATTCTATTTGGCCTGGTTTTCCGTCCGATTTAATCAGCATTGCAATCGTAACGGCCGTGCATGCACACGGACATCTGTTGATACATCAAAAAATGTTTGAAAGCAGGCTTTTCTTTGTAGATCACTTGATCGAGATGGGTGCACGTTTGGTATTGTGCGATCCCCATCGGGTACACATAGTAGGACTCAGAAATGAATACAAGTTGCATGGCATTCGTATGGTTTCCAGCGACATTAGAGCAGGTATTTCCTTATTGATTGCTGCACTAGCTGCAGAAGGCGAAAGTATTATTGAAAATATCGAACAAATTGATCGAGGATACGAACGCATAGACGAACGCCTTATGGAGTTGGGTGCCTCCATTCAACGGGTATAGTACACTACAGGAAGATGCATAAAACCCTGCATGAAGATGTGGGATTTCGGCTCATACGTCATAGAAGTAAAGTTATACAAGGGGTCTAATGTTTTTCCATATCTTGAACCTGTTGCAGTTATCCAAAATCATTCAACACGACTTGAATAATTTTGCCAGTTGGATGGACGTATGGGTATAAACCATTTTGGCGTTTGCATTCCGTTCCAAACATGCATACGCTTGTGTGAAAAGAGGCACCATTGCCCTTAATTGTGCTACCGTGACAGTTTGTCCAAACTTTTGGCTAAATAAGGCCTCCGTTTTGGAAAGGGTTTGCAGGATGTCTGGCGTATATACACTCAATAGAGTTACCCGAATGAGTTGCAACCCATACGAAAAAAAACGCTTTTGGGCATCGGTAGGGGTTGCATGGAATGCTTCGGATTGCGCAATGACCTGTATAAAATTGCTGCTGTAACAATTACGCATCCAGGCACTAAAGCATTCAAAAGAATCGGTAAGGGCTTCCTCTAACAATGCATACGCTTTGGCTATGTTCCCCTCTGCTAAAAAGGCAATAGCGCCTACTTTTGTGGGAGACAAATCTGGATGGTTGCACTGTAGAAGCTGTTGTATAGCTTGATCAGAAAAAGAGGGAACAATGCGTTGTTGGGTACGTGAAGCAATGGTGGGGAGTATTTTATCTCTATCCATACCAACCAACAAGAAAATGGTACATGCAGGAGGCTCTTCTAAGGTTTTTAACAATGCATTGGCTGCTGAAATATTCATATACTCTGGCAACCAAATTAATACAATTTTGTAGCGTCCTACAAACGTTTTTAAGCCAATGCTTTGGATGATTCTAGCAACCTCTCCCCTAGTGATTTGACATTGCTTGCTATCGGAATGGAGCGCTTGGGTCCACTCTTCTAGTGTTAAAAAGGGATTGTTTTTAAGGCAAGTCCGAAACAAGTTAATTGTTTCCATTTGATTTTCAGCTTCTGAACTACTACGTTTCCCTGGAAATACAAAGTGCACGTCTGGGTGAGTACATTGTACCATGCTGGAACAGGAGCAACACGTACCACAGGAATCTGCTGTTGTGGGAGCAGTACAATTCAAATAGGTAGCAAAAGCCAGTGCCAAAGCCAGATGCGCAGACCCAATGGACCCTATAAAAAGTTGTGCATGGGCTACTTTACCTGAAGCGGCTGCGTGGATCAAGTTTTGCTTCAATACATGATGTTCGGGTATTGTACCAAATTGCATCTCAAATCAACGCTTTAATTCTATGCGTAGCTGTTTTTGTAAACACATCAGAGAGCAAATCAACTTGTTCTTGTGAAAGTGTTTGATGGTGTACGTGCATCATCTGGTTGATCTGTTCGATTGCCTGTTCTAAGGGTATATTGAAAAGACGCTCGTGTATGCCTTGGCATACAAAAGAAGGAATATAGGGTGTATGTGCATTTCCTTGGTTGAGGTAGGATGCGATGCCTACCACCGTACCTGCTTCTAAACCAATATTGGCTCCAACTCGGCTGTAGTCGCCCACGAAGCTTCCGCACCCATCCAACAAGGTTGCTGCAGAGGCTTCTTTTGCAAAATCCCATACCTGTATTTCTGCCGGATGCAGATGTCTTGTACCAAAATGTGCCCCTGCAGCAATGGTGCACCACTCCCCTACTATGGAACGACACACATTGCTTGGATTTTGTGTGTTGTTATAACCCAAAAAAATAGAATTGCCTATAGTACCCTGTATGGTACAACAAGGCCCTATGGTGGTTCCTTCAAACAATTCGGTGTGCATCCCAACGTGTACGTTTGCACAGATGGCCAAAGGCCCCTTGAGGATAGCTCCTTCTGCTATAGATACATTCTTTCCAATGTAAATACAACCTTCTTCTGCATTTAATGTAGCGGCTTTGATGGAAACCCCTTCGTCTATAAAGATTTTTTTTTCGTTATAGATGGCAGTATGGTCGTCTAAAATAGGTTTGCTAACCCTACCCTTGGTATACCATTTCCAATCTTTTTCTATCTCTGTTGCATTCAAAAGAAACAAGTCCCATTTGTGCTTTAGTTGAACGATTTCTCCACAGAAACATACGTGTATCTTTTCCGGCTTGGCTATTTCTTCCGCTATGCTTTTCGGCACATCACTCCCCTCTATGCGAAACGCTACAACCACTCCTTCTACTGAAGTCAGTACTTCTTGGGGTTTTAATTTGGCAATGGCTTCTGCCAATACGCAATCGGGGCATATGGTCGCATTGATGTAGCATCTATCCGCTGCAACTGCATGCATATGGTCTGGATGCAATGAACTACACGTCAAATACGCATATGTACCGGGCAAATGCCACTTCCATTTTTCTTCTATTGTAGCAATTCCTAGTCTTAGTTTCGCAATTGGGCGTGTAAACGTAAATGGCTCTAAGGCAATTCGTGCTTCTGGCAGATCAAATAAGACTACATTCATATGTATTATTGTTTACCGTTGGTAAGAAACGGAACCAAGCTATACCCTATCAGAATGAAGTTTCTGGGTTTCACCTCGTGCAATACGATTTTTTTCTCCGAATTCCTACCTTGATACAGAAATATCAAAAAAATCAAGCATTGTTGCAAAAAGGAGGTGGCAACCATCATGCATTCCCTCTTTTGCTCAAAGATAGGTGTTGCATTGCAGACGAGAGGAGCAGCTAGCTGTCTCTTGGACTCGATAGTGCATAGTGATAGTGGCATGTGCACCACCTAATCTTAACTTGTTATGCAGTAGTTTCTTTTTTCTTGTATTTTTGATGAAATCGTTCGATTCTACCAGCTGTATCTAGAAAAATCTTTTTGCCTGTATAGAAGGGATGTGACACCGAGCTAACTTCTACTTTTACCAATGGGTATGTTTTTTTATCTTCCCATTCAATGGTTTCTCTGGTATGTATGCTAGAGCGTGTTACAAACGTAGCACCGCTAGATGTATCTAAAAAAACAACTTCTCTATAAGTTGGGTGAATGTCTTTTTTCATGTATGTAACGAACTTAAAAAATTGAACCTTCATAAAGTTAAGAAAAAATACACTATATGACATCATTTTTCATTAGCGTGCTTTCAAAACGAAAGGATGCGCCTGCCCTTCTTTTTCCTTTTTTGCCAACTGCTTTCCCCCTATTTTTTCAACCAGCGCTTGACTTTTGTACTGGTGTATCCAGACAAAAGCAATTGAAAGAAGATCCATATCGCAAGGCTGAACCAGGCACCTTCATTCTTACCTATAGCGTATAGTATGCGAGAAACATGGGATGGGTATCATCCCAACATGGGCAACCAGGACAAGTTCTGAAACAGCCTTATGCTACTTCCTCTGGTTCTTCCCACCATAAGTTGGTTACATAATACCGAATCATACTTTCTTCTCCATAGTCGCGTTGTGTGCGTATTTGAAGCACGTAATTAAAGGTATCTCCCGACCAGCGCAAGTCGATTTTATTCCTAAAACTACCATAATATGCCTTTGTTTGATTAATTTTGTTGCTAGAGCGTCCAAAGGTAGACACGGCAATGGCATGCGTCATGGCATACAATCCACGTCCTTGTTTGCCGACCTTTGCTATGACTTCAAATGCATGACAGGCATTGAGAGCAGGAGTAATGGTATGCCAATTGCCATCACCCGGAACTTCACCCGATGCGTAGGTTCCTCTGCGTCCATGCATGCCAATGTTTCCTTCTACGGTGAGCCTTTCTACAGGACGGGTGGTGCCAATACCTATACAACCATTTGATTGAATAAACAACTTGCTTTCTCCCTGTTTGTCTGTGATGTTAAGCCCAAAATCCGGATCATTTTTGGGATATTGTTCAATATTCCACGTAGGCTTAAAATCGGTTATGTTGTTGAAAAAAGTCATCAATTTGGACGAACTCCCTTTGGGAGACAGGCTTAACCCATGATCCTGAGAAACAAGCCCATCATCTTGTTTGTGAAACATGGAGTCTATGAGGTCTTCAAAATCGTGCTCGGTAGGGATAGATCCTTTCTCAAAATGCTTTTTTAGCTTGTCTCTACTCGTAATCGCCATGGTCTGTTTTGATATATTTTTTGGTTATTAAATAGTGTTCTTCGGAACTTGGCACGAAACCATCTTGGTTTTCATACACGACTGCCTCTATGGCTGGTTTTTGCGCCCATGGTCCTATAATAAAGTCCTCTCCAATGGCCATATCACCCAAGCTGCCATTGTGTAACTTGGCCCTATCATCAAAGCTATCTACAGCTGAGATGGAATGGCGCTTGGCCGAAACGATAACAGACCAAGGATACGTAGCGCATAGGCAACTATCGTATTCAGTGACACGATCTAGTTTTAGATTGGGCATTTTACCCACGTACTTTAATATAG
>JAYTOH010000068.1:0-13916 GCA_043747895.1 Amoebophilaceae bacterium | reverse complement strand
GGAAAAACTCCATGGGAATTTATTCAAAAAGAATGGGAAGTCTCTCCCGAATTATTTAACTTTGATCCAAACCAGTTCTTTATGGTACCTAACAACTAGGTTGGGCATCGATCCAAACATATTAAAGAATTTTTTTGTATCTTGCCACGGTTCCAATCCTATTCGTTTTAATGGGAGAATGATGGGCTTCTGTTAGATTTATATGATTTTCTGACACAGTTTGGTTGGCATTTTACTAAATGCGTCTGTTTTATATCGTTTTGACGCACGCACCTAAACAAACAGGGCTCTCCGTAAAGTATGTTTTTAAGTTGTGGCTTTAATTAATACACAATAAAAGTCTTTATGTACCGTGCCGTCATCATACCAAGTTGTACTTTATATTAGCAATAATTAGCTTTAGCGACACATGGAGAGCACTAAATTAGTAGAGTCGTTTGCAGAGTTTGCACGATCTAAAAATATTGACAAACCTACTGTCATACGTATTTTGGAAGATGTATTTCATTCCTTAATACTAAACAAGTTTGGTCATGGCGATAATTTTGACATCATCATCAATCTGGAGAAGGGGGATTTGCAAATATGGCGCTTTCGTGAAATTGTGAGTGACAATGCTCCAGATGTATGCATGCCTACTAAAGTAGCTTTATCAGAAGCCAGGAAGATAGAAGCCGATTTTGAATTAGGGGAAGAACTATCGGAAGAAATTAAAATTGCCAATTTTGGTAGACGAACCATTCAGGTCGCCAAACAAATGTTGCTGCAAAAAGTTCGTGAGTTGGAAAAAGAAACATTATACAACAAATACAAAGAACTGGTAGGCTGTCTGATCTCTGCTGAGGTAAACCAGATATTAAGCCGAGAAATCATCTTATTAGACGAAGAAAACAACCAGCTTTTTTTGCCAAAATCTGAACAAATTTTTAAAGATCAATATAAAAAAGGAGATGCCCTCCGTGCTGTAATCCATAGGGTAGAGTTCTACAATGCCATACCTCGGGTCATCCTTTCTAGGACCTCTCCCCTTTTTTTAGAACGGTTGTTTGAAAATGAAATCCCAGAAATCCAAGATGGACTTATTTCTATTAAAAAGGTGGTCCGAGAACCGGGATTCAGAGCCAAAATAGCGGTAGAATCTTTTGACGATCGCATAGACCCTGTTGGCGCTTGTGTGGGCATTAAAGGGTCTCGCATACATGGGATCACGAAAGAGTTGCGGTTTGAAAACATCGATATCATTCAGTACACCGATAACATTGAACTTTATATTTCCCGTTCGTTAAATCCTGCCTGTATCAATCGAGTAGAACAAACAGGTGAACGCATTTCCGTCTACTTGGATGCAGATTACGTCGCTTTAGCCATTGGCAAAGGAGGTCAAAACATTAAGTTGGCCAGCAGACTTGTTGGCAAAGAAATAGATGTTTATAGAGACATCCCCCATTTCTTAGAGGAAAATGATATCGTATTATCGGAGCTTCAGGAACTGATTGATCCGTGGATCTTAGAAGAGCTGCATAAAATTGGGTTGGATTCAGCAAGAAGTGTCTTAGCTCTATCCAAAGAAACACTTGACCAACGTGTTGATTTGGAAAAGGAAACCATCGATGAATTGTATGCCATTCTAGAACAAACACTGAATGAAACAAATACCCTCTAGATAGAGATATGAACGAAGAAAAAAATATGAGGCTGAGTCAAGTAGCTCGAAAATTAAATGTAGGAACCGATACCATTATTGTTTTTTTAGCGACAAAAGGGGTTGTATTGGATCACAAACCCAATGCCAAGATTACGGCAGACCAGTTTGCTTTGCTTGCTTCAGAATTTCGTGCATCCGGCGTAGACAAACAAGAGGCTGCGCATATAACCATAGGTAAGTCATATGCAAGCCTTGCTGCTCCCACAAGCAGCCACGATCCTGTTAAGGTCGTTCCTCCTACAAAAAGAAAAAGCAAAACGAAACTGAGCGAACCAAAACAAACGCTCCCATCTACGTCAACTGAGGAAGGTCCCTTACATACAACACCAGCCTCAATGGATACAAAGGCTCTAAAGGAAAAAGAAGAACAACCGTCTCACCACAAGACATTGGTATCTGTTTTACCCGGTCTCAAAACAGTAGGCAAAATGAATCTAAAGCCTGCTCCAACCACTACAAGGCCAAACGCCAAGGTCGATCTAGATACAGTGGTACAACCAGCCGCGGCACCTATGGTTCCATCTGTGCAACAAGAAGCCACTGCACAAGACACGTCCAACATCCCCTCTGTCGCAGCAACGCCACATGAGCCCACAAGAATGGACAATAAGGTAAAAAAAATACATGAGCAACGAAATAAAATACAGTTTGACACTGCACACCCATTTAAAGGGCCCAAAGTAGTCGGCAAAATGGTTTTGCCTGAACAAAAGAAAATACATCCTACCCCAGGTGCACGCCCAATCAAATTGGAGGCTTCTATTGCCATTCCAGCCCATAAAGCTGCACCAAAGTTTTCCCTGGAACGCTCTAAAAATCAAATCATTAAACCTACACAGACCGTTCCACAGGACAAAAATGAAAAGCGCAAAATAGTCGACAAGGAAAAACAAGGCGTTTCTGCCAAAGAAATAGAAAGCCAAATCAAAAAAACCCTTGCCAAGCTTCATCAAGGTACAGGAGAAGGACCACGCACAAAGTATAAGCGAGATAAGAAAAGTACGCATCTAGCCAACGACGGCACATCCCAACAGCTCAAACAACCCAGAGCCAATGTTTTGCAGGTTATGGAATTTGTATCTGCCAATGAATTGGCCTCTCTAATGAAAGTGAATGTAAGTGAAGTGCTCTCCACTTGCATGTCTTTGGGGATGATTGTGTCCATTAATCAGCGGCTGGATGCAGAAGCAATTACAGTTATTTCGGATGAATTTGGTTATGAGGTAGATTTTGTAGATGTATCGAACGAAGAAAAAGCAGATGAGTTGGAAGAACCTATGGGAGAGTTCATGGAACGACCTCCTATTGTAACCATTATGGGCCATGTAGACCATGGGAAAACATCACTGCTGGATTACATCCGCACTACAAAAGTAGCGGTTAAAGAAGCAGGAGGCATTACGCAACACATTGGTGCGTACGATATTACAACCGAAGAGGGCAAGCGCATTGTATTCTTAGATACTCCTGGACATGAGGCATTCACCGCAATGCGTACCCGAGGTGCCAAAGTAACAGATATCATTGTTATCGTAGTCGCCGCAGACGATGGCGTTATGCCTCAAACGAAAGAGGCGATCAGCCACGCGCAAGTAGCGGGGTGCCCTATTATCATTGCCATTAATAAAATGGACAAACCTCAAGCCAATCCAAATCGCGTCAAAGAAGACTTGGCAACCCAAAATATTCTGGTAGAAGATTGGGGGGGGAAATACCAATGTCAAGAAATTTCTGCCAAAACCGGACAGGGTGTGAATGAGCTTTTGGAAAAAATTCTCTTAGAAGCGACTTTACTTGAATTAAAAGCCATACCTGCCAGCCCAGCCAAAGGAACCATCATTGAATCGTTCTTAGACCCAGGCAGAGGGTACGTTGTTACTACTATCGTACAAGATGGTACCTTAAAACCAGGGGATGTGGTGTTGGCCGGCGTATTTTACGGAAAAGTCAAAGCAATGCTAAATTTTCAGGGAAAATCTTGTAAAAAAGCGCCTCCTGCTACGCCTGTACAGATGCTGGGATTAAACGGAGCCCCACGAGCAGGAGATGCATTTCGCATCATGAAAAACAGTAAGGAAGCCGCCGAGTTGGCTCAAAGAAAGCAACAAGTGCTCCGGGAACAAACCTTGCGTACCAAGTCCCAACTTACGTTGGATGAGATTGGTCGCCGACTGGCTATAGGCAATTTCAAGCAAATTAACTTCATTATAAAAGGAGACGTAGATGGCTCCATCGAAGCATTGGCGGATTCATTGTTGAAACTCTCGCACGAAGAAGTACAAGTGCATATCTTACACAAATGCGTAGGATCTATCACAGAATCAGATGTTTTACTGGCTTCTACAGCAGGCGCTGTTATCATCGCGTTCCACATCAAACCATCTGCACAAGCAAAAAAATTAGCTGAGAAAGAAGGCGTGGAAATCAAACACTATTCGATCATCTACGATGCCATAGACGATGTGCGGAATGCCGTACAAGGGTTGCTTGCGCCTACCATAGAAGAAGTTCCTACGGGTCGTGCAGAGATTAAAAAAATATTTCCCATTTCAAAAATTGGAAATATTGCAGGTTGCCAGGTACAAAGTGGATTTATCAAACAATCCAATCCCATACGTTTGATGCGAAAAGGAACAGTTGTATTTACCGGCTCCATCGATACGCTCAAACATGGATTGGAAGAAATGAAACAAGTAAAATCTGTTTCAGAATGTGGTATTCACATTAAAAATTTTGACCTCATTGAAATAGGAGATATCATAGAAGGGTTTGAACGCAAAGAAATCAGACGCAAGCTATAGACAAAAAATAGTCAAAATAACCAGAATATGCATTGGCGCTATGTCTTTATTTTTCTGATCCCCTTTCCTTTATATGCTGTTAAGCAGCCAAAGAAATGTATCGTGCCAGATATAGTGCACTTTGCAGACCTACGCATACACCTTACATCTGGCGCACGCAAGCGCATCCAAGCAAAAGTAAATCACTTGACACACTGTGAAAAGGGGTTGAAGCAACTACTCGATCGAACCCATCTTTTTTTTCCCATCATTGAGAAGACTTTAGCATCTGAAAACATCCCGGACGATTTTAAGTACTTGGCTTTACACGAAAGTATGTTGTTGGGAAACGCGGTAAGCTATACCAACGACGTTGGCTTTTGGCAAATTCAAAAGGCAACTGCTTTAGGCTTAAAATTAAGTGTAAATCAGCAAGTAGATGAACGCATGCACCTTATTGAATCAACCAAAGCAGCAGCTCGATTTTTAAGGTATAACTACCAATATTTTAAAAGTTGGTTGGGTGCCATGTTGGCCTACAATCGAGGAAGGGGGGGGGCTGCAAAAATTTTCCCTAAGAAATATTACGGCGCGAAGCGCGTGCATTTGGATGCACAAACGGACAACTATATTTTGTGTGTACTCGCCAATAAAATTGCTTTTCAGCATACGGCCGGAAAGAAGCAGCACCCTAAATTACAATTGTTTTTGTACAATCAAGGACATCACGGGAAACGTTTGGGAGATATTGCTACGCATTTAAAGGTGGAAGAAAAATTGTTGAGAGAACATAATTTGTGGCTCAAAACACCAACCATACCCCATACTGCTACCTGTTCGTTGGTAGTGCCCTTTTTGCATACGCATGCTGTAATCCCTCCCTCGCTTGTACTCACTGCTTCCAAAAAATATCCTAAAAAGCCTTGCAAAGAAACAAATACAACAACCAGTCCTTCTAGCCAACAGCTGCTTAAAGCACCGCATGTAGATTATGCAAAACGTTTGGTTTCTCAGAAAAAATTTCCTGTTACGACCCCTTTCCAAGATGCACGTTCGGCGCGTTTGATCAAAGCAAATGGAAAATTGGCCATTATAGCCCAAGAAGGAGACGCTATTGCATCGTTGGCAAAATTATTGAAATGGAGCCCAAAGCAATTTATGCTTGTAAACGAAATAGACCAAACACACCAACTGGTCCCAGGAAAGGTGTATTACTACCAATCTAAAGACAGCAAAGCAGCCGTGCATTACCACGTAGTGAAGCCTGAAGAAAACATATGGGGGATTGCTCAAGCGTATGGCATCAAAGTAGCTTCTCTCTTAGAAAAAAATCGAATGAAAGAGACAAGGACCTTGCAAGCAGGCCAAATACTTTGGCTCCGCTTCATTCGACCCGTTCGGATTCCAGTAGCCTATCAAAACCCGCATCCGAGATCTTAGGCTGGGATAGTCCGCATTACTTCAAATAATCTTTGATACTGCTGCGTATTTCTTGCACCGATAGGTTGTTTTCCATGGCTCCTTTTCGGGCTATAGAAATTTGGCCCGATTCTTCCGAAACCACTACCACCAATGTATCGGTTATTTCAGTAAGTCCGATAGCCGCTTTGTGCCTCAAGCCAAGATGGGCAGGAATCGTTGGGTTATCTGACACAGGTAAAATGCACCGTGCTGCCACAATTTTGTTGTTGTGAATGATCACTGCACCATCGTGTAAGGGACTATATTTGTTAAAAATGGCAATCAACAAACGGGAGGATACAATGGCATGAATCAAATCGCCCGATGCTTCGTAATACCGAAGATCAGTATCCTTTGTAAAAACAATCAACGCACCTGTATTGCTTCCTCCTAGGGATTGCACGGCTTTTACGATAGGGGTCACATCTACTTCATTCTTTTTTTTGGATAGCCAAGGCATCAAGCGTGCAACAAGGTCTTTGTTGGGCATTAATTCTTTGGTTATTATAAATAAGAAATGCCGAATCTCTCGCTGAAACAAAATAACGGCAATAATAGGCCCAATATCAATAAATTTGCCTAGTATTGTACTCAGGAATTTAAGTTTTAATGCTTTAACGGTTCCATAAAACAGGTAAATAACAAAAAAACCGATGCCTATGTTTAGTGCGGTGCTCCTTTCAATCAGCTTGTACAAACGGTATAACAAAAAACAAGCCAACAAAATATCCAGTATATGGACCCAATTTATGTCTTGCATAGTAAAGTCAAACAGCATACATGACATTGGTTAAAACTATTTTTTGGGGAAACCTAAAACGAACCATATCGTATGGAAACAGGTGATTCAAAATAGGTAGTATAAAAAATTTACTAGTTCCTTGATAAAAAAACGATTTTGTAACCACAAAAGCAAATTCAGCAGATTCCCGGGTATCAAGGACTGCACCATCGGCATGCATCGGCTAGGATTCCCTATAAAGCCCATAAAGGAAGTTCGTTGACTGACGCACAAAAGCCCATACTAGACCATTAGCAAGCCAACGTGTCCAAATAGCCGCATACAATAGGCTCTATTTATTAAGGTATTCAAAATGATCAGTACCCGGTTTCGCAACAAACGGAAACGTTACGAATTAAAATTTAAGCTAGTTGCTGGTCTGGTCAATTGGAACAACGGATCTCCACTACAAAAAAGAACGGCATAAACTTCCAAATACCTTATAGGAGTACGCCTTGCCTGCGACGTCGAAAGCAAAGCTGCCGACTTACACAATACGTCTAATGTTAAAGAAGCATAGCTAGCGTAAGAAGCAGGCCAAGACATAGGCGATACAATGGCATTGAGAAACTAAAATTCTTAGATTTGTAAAATGAATAGCGATGGACCCTTGGTTGCTGTGCCTTTGGTTGTAATGCATCTGCCCCCCGCATCAGCTTCTCGACCAGCCAAACGGCCTAGTTTATAAACATTTGCAGAAAAACAAACCGCTAAAAAGACGATACAATGGAAGAGAATAGCTACAAACCCAATAAAAGACATACGTTATTTGGACAAATCGAGCACTATTTGCGTTTGGATCATGCAAGGCTAAATGGCCTTTCGAGCTACTACTTGTTGCGTTTGATTTTTCTTTTATTTCTAGGATTGTTGTATATCTGGAACGCACATTTCCACGAAAACAGACTGCATCAAATCAATCAATTGCAGCCTATTGTAGCTGATCTACGCGTAAAATACATGGAATTACAATCGAGCTATATGTTTGCCAGCAAACAATCGGAAGTAGCCAAACGCGTTGCTCCCCTTGGCATACATGAAAGCAAAGTCCCTCCTTATACCATTCAAGCAAATGCACAATGAGGTTTACCAAAGAAATCTTATTGCGGGCTAGGATCGTACTCCTGTCGGTATTGCTGTTTTCCGTAGCCATTGTATGGAAAATAAACGTTTTGTTATGGAAGGAAGGGGAGAAGTGGCGCACCTATGCGCAAATAAATCAATTGATCTATAGACCTATTGTAGCGTCTAGAGGCAATATTTATGGCGATGATGGAGCCTTACTTGCCACGACACTTTCCTTTTATACGGTTTTCTTAGATCCTACTATTGTTTCGGATGCAATTATTCAAAAAGAACTAGATGCCCTCTGCCAAAAATTGGCCAATTTCTATGGAGGGGGTACCCCTGAAATGTACAAAAACAAAATATGGACCGCCCGTCAGAAAAAAAAACGCTACGTAAGGTTGCATGCGCAGCCTATTACACATGCAGAAAAACAAGAGATGAAACAGTGGCCCTTATTTAAATATGGAAAATACAAAGGAGGAGTACGCTTCGAGAAACAATACATCCGATACAATCCCTTTAAGGAATTAGCCAAACGGACCATTGGTACCCACCGAGCCAATGGCAGCACAGGTCTAGAATATGCCTTTAACCAAGAACTTAAAGGCATAAATGGACAAGCGCTTTACCAAAAAGTAATAGGGGGGAATTGGAAAGAAATCAATGCAAATACGCGCGTTTCCCCGATACATGGGTACGACCTAGAAACTACCCTAGACATCAATCTGCAAGACGTTACCCAAAGCAGTTTGCTGACAGTATTGGAAAAAACCCATGCCAAACACGGTTGTGCAATCGTAATGGAAGTTGCCACGGGCGCTGTCAAAGCGATAGCCAATTTATCGCGTATGCCGTCTGGAAACTATGCCGAAGTCTATAATTATGCAGTTGGCAACCAGGGAACCGTTGAGCCAGGTTCTATTTTTAAGTTGGCTTCTATGCTGGCTTTGTTGGAAAAGACCCACTGGCCACTTACAGAACCCATTGATACCGGAAATGGTGCCATTCAATACTGCAACAGATGGATGCGTGATGTAAAAAAAGGGGGATATGGCCTGCTTACCCTCCAAGAAGTATTCGAAAAATCTTCTAATGTTGGGATCTCCATGGCCATACAACAGGCTTTTGGGGCCGATCCGCAACAATTCATTGCATACCTAGAGCACCTGGGACTGCACAAACCGTTGGGGATTGAGTTAATAGGGGAAGGAAAACCCTATATCGTTACACCAAAAAGCAAGATGTGGCATGGCGTATCGTTGCCTTGGCTTTGCATAGGCTATAACCTTCAAATAACGCCGCTCCATATGTTGGTATTATACAATGCAGTGGCCAACAATGGTAAAATGGTAAAACCTATTTTTGTGCGGAACGTAAAATCAGCAAGTGGGCTCGTTAAAGTGTTTCACACTACGGTGCTGAACGAACAAATTTGCTCTAAACAGACCTTACACAAGCTGAAAGCTATGTTGGAAGGAACCGTAGAACAAGGACTTGCCCAACGGATCAAACATGGCTTTTACAAGCTTGCTGGAAAAACCGGAACTGCTCAAAAATTAGTCAACGGACACTATACAGACGATCACCTGACTTCGTTTGCAGGGTATTTTCCAGCAAATGCCCCGCGGTATAGCTGCATTATTGTAGTAGATAGTCCACAGGGAGCGGACGCTCGTTTTGGGGCAGAAGTCCCGGCCCCTATTTTTAGGGACATTGTCGACCGGATAGCAGGTAAAGATTTGCACGCACGCACGCCCATTAACGGCTCCATAAAGCCGATGCATGAACTTACAGGGTTGGGTCACATGGCGTGTGCTCAAAAATGGATCGATTTGTATCGGTTGTTGGAATTGCCTGTTTCAGACAAATCAGTGCCTCAGGAAGCACAGATCCAACAAGCCATGGGGGCTAATAAAAGCGCACAGCAGGTTCCATTGCATACCAAGTTTGTTTCCCAGCATCCCCCTACCGTGTTGCATAAGAACGTACGCGATGCACTTTTTGTACTAGAACAAGCAGGCTTTTTTGTTTCCATAGAAGGAACGGTACACGGGACGGTATGCAAACAATTCTTAACCCCCCATCAAGCATTTCCAGAAAAGTCGACTGTACATCTTGTATTACAGTAATCTCGGTCAACTGGGTTTTCCTTTTTGCAGCACGGTGCCCCGTTCGGTAGCTGTAGAAATCAAGAGCTGACCTTACAGACACTATAAAATACATGCCTTACCTTATTAGTTAAGTTTCATCTGTCAGATGTGCTTTCAAAATACAAGATTTTATTCTTTTTCTCAAGCAATATATTTTTGCTGTTCTCTAATGTTTGTATATACGCTATAGGAATGAAGATGCCGAACTGCTTATCTCATCCGTACTACAAACCGCGCCTTTGAAAAAAGGAGTGAATAGAAAGCTTGAGGCAAATAGGATAAGGAAAACAGCTGTCTGAGCCCGCAGGGCGAGTTCTGCTTTCCCCTCTTTGCCTCAAGCTTTCCTCTTTCTTTTTTCAATCAGCGCTTGATTTTTTTGGTACTTTTGTATCAAGGCAAAAGCACGAAGAAAGAAGGATCAGAGCGAATCTAGTTATATAGAAGCATTAGAAAGTTGGTCTCCCTGTAGTTTAAGATGCAGCAAATACGATACATTGGGCTTAAAACCATACCCGGTATCTACGGACTTAACCCAGTATGCCCATCTCCCTAATGAAATTCAAAAAATACTCGCCTATTACGTTCGAACTTGTTTGCCAGAGAGAATCTATCAACAAAAGTTATATGGTATTCCTGAATATGATGAAACAAAACCTTTTTACTTATTTGATAACGCTCCAATCGACAGTTCGAACATTGTAAATACTTGATTATGAGTTAATTAAGCTCATATTTTGCACCTGAAGGATTTGTATAAATGAATTATTTTGCTTACGACATTGGATGGGGGCGTCTGCAATACAAAAATTATCCTACTAATTTCTCTTTTTTCCTGCCAATTTTTTCGCCTTCAATTTTTCCTTTTTCTTTTCTCTGCCGATTTGCTTTCCCTCTAGCTGAGCAGCAGTAATTGTATCTTGGGCTTGGACTGCTTTCTTTGAGATAATGAAAATAGGCATTACGTTCTTCTGTACTCATTTTAAGTACACTTAACCGCTCTGCTATTTTTTCATATAGGGTGTTTACAATCCTCCCGAATATCGGAATGCCTCATGACATAGAGCCATTCTGCCATTTCACTATTGATCACATCATTAAAGAGCGGCACAGAAATAAAAAAGTATTCAGGAAATACATTGTGGTGTTCGTAGATGACCAATCCTTGATTGGCGATGCGCATTCTAGATCTTCAATCCCGCAGCTTCATTCCGATCGAGTATCATCCCCCTATCGGATGCAAGTTGCCGGATTTTAACTCTTTTTAAAAGAGTTAAATGAATGTGAAAATTGTACATGCAAAAAGCTTGTTTTTAAAATTGCTTTTCGTTACATTTCTTTTAACAAGAAAGAATCAGAGGAAGAAAGAAAAAGGCAGAAAGAGGAACCAAAGGTTGTAACATGTATATCCACTAAAAAATGCATTTATCTATTATTACACCCAGCCGTACTGTATTTAAAGGAGAAGTGGATAATGGAACATTTCCTGGAACGCAAGGTCGTTTTCACGTATTGAAAAACCATGCTCCTACGGTAAGTAGTCTAACAGCAGGTGAGTTGAAGTATACCATAGGCACAGAAGTTTTAACGCTGCAGATCAGGTATGGTTTCGTTTCGATAAACAAAAACGAAATCAAAGTACTCTGTGAGACTCAAATAGGCTAGTCAACTTCCTTTCGCTTTCTGCTTGAAGGGTAAATAAATTGGCATTAAAAAGTGGTGTGGGAAATGTGTAAACCTACATTCCGCACCTTCTAATTAGTTGATGCTGAGTTATTTATTGAATAGGACACTTTTTGGATATTGCATTACACCATTTGATTATCAAACTCAAAAATTTTATAGGTGCTCATTTTTTCAAAAATACCCACCATTAATTTTATAAATTATTTTCATTTTCAATGACCCAATCGGTGCGGAATGTGGGTGTAAAGAAGGTTACGCGGAAGAATAGGTTCAGAAAGCACTTTTTCTTAGAGGTAGGTATTCAGCATTTTATAAATGAAATATCTATTTTTACTATGGACGCTCTATTCTTACGCGAACTGCACAACTACATGCTGCTCTGTGGACTAGAGTGGACTTTCTATTCTTTGAATGTAGCACTTGGATGGATATAATATATACTTACGACGCTGACATAAAAATTGAAGTTAAGAAAAATGTTTCATCATTGTACAAATATTCTTTCAGTAGAACTAAACCACTACATTCAGGGTAAAATGGCTTTACAAGGTCCATTTGTATCTATTGCAATGATAAGCAATTCTCGAATAGAAAGCAAATACCCCAATGGAATTGCGATGTATTTGGTAGATATTGTTTCGATAGCATTGCGCAGTAGTCCCAATGAATACGTACCACAAGGGGGGGGGTTTGTCGTACGCAAGCTGCCGGAGGCATTTAGCCTGTATTTTTTATTTTCTATTTCCAATATACCAACTGATTTGTTGAAAAACTTAGAACTATTGACTCATGTTGCTGCTTTTTTTCAACAAAAGCCTCATTTTGACAAGCAAAACACACCTGCATTGCAGGAATGTGGCATGGAAAACTTTTCGGTCGAACTCGTAAGAATGTCTGCTTCAGAAAAGTCCTTGCTTTGGAAAAGTTTACATGTGCCTTACACGCCTTCCTTATTGTATAAGGTCGGGTTGCTGTTTGTAGAAGAGACTGCCACCAAGAGCGCGCCCCAGGTATCTGCTTTTCGATGGTTTCAAAAATAACGAATATATGGCATTTGCAACCAAACTATTTCGCATCGTTGTTTCAAACCGTTACTATAAATTGAAAGAACAAGGAGGGGCTGATTTTGATATCCAGCCTATCAAGGCATCCGAAGCATGGATGCAGCATCGGAACATACGTATGCTCCAGCATCCAGATGGCATAGAGTTGGTATGGCTGTCGGAATTGTACGATGACCCATTGGCCCTTTTGAAAGCCAAAACAGAGGGCATTACCCTTTCGTTTGTCGTAACAGCAAAAAACGGTCAACTGTTCAATCATTCAGAAATAGAAGTAGGGTATTCGAAGGCCAAGGCATACTACTTTCACAACCGACACAAGCACGGCAGCAACCTGTTGCACCATGATTCATTTGTAAATCCATTGGATTTAGTGGACGTGCATAAAATAGCCAGTTACCCAACAGAGCCTGGCTGGAATGTGTTTGGCATCATTGACATTGATTGTGCGTCTTGGATTGCCCAATGCGAAAAAAACAACAACACACTTTTTGCCGATGTTACTCCTTATGAAATTAAGCTCAAGAACCGCTCCACTTTTTGGCGGTATTATGTGATCGATACAGGAAAACAATTAAAGTTGCCCATAAAGGTGGTCGCTTCTGGAGAGCATACCAGTTGCTTTGGTGAAGCCCAAGCTTCTGTAGAAACACCTGGTGCGTATTGTATAGAATCCATCAAGCCCATTGAGCTTTGCGATCAATATGATTTTTTTTTCTCGCTTTGTACGGTAGACAAGAGCAAAACCAAACAGGAGAAAGTTGAAATCGAAAAACTTCCTTGCCCTGCGTATGATTCGCTTAGGCAGGATAAATCAAATCACCAAAAAAACTATAGCGATATAGTGGTATACGTCTAACGTAATTTAATTTAAAACTTATAAACCCAAAAAATAAAATCAAAATGGCTGAAATTTTAAAAACTCCCGGCGTGTACATCGTCGAGAAGGATACAGGTGCCAACGCAGTGGTTCAAGTATCGACGGCAGTTCCTGCTTTTATCGGATTTACTGAAAAAGCTGAGATTAATGGAAAGTCTTTCCATATGAAACCAGTTCAGGTTTCTTCTCTGTCTGAATATGAGCTATTTTTTGGAGGGCCTGCTGTTCCTGTTTATACCATAAAAGCAGCGGAAGGAGAGGCACGTGACTTGGTTATGCATGGCAAATCCTATGCATTGGAACAAAGCCAACATTCTACTTTTTACCTCTACAATAGTTTGAAATTA
>JAYTOH010000067.1:0-14723 GCA_043747895.1 Amoebophilaceae bacterium | reverse complement strand
TTAAAGTCAACAAGTTTTCTAGCTAAATTTATATACAACTACAACCGACATTCCGCACAAAAAATCATAACTGATTGATTTATAGATATTTATTATTTTAATCCAGGGATTTTTTCTAAAATAAAGAATTGGTTGTCAATTTCTTACGGATTTTTTTGCGGAATGTTGGGTATACATATGTTACGGTATGCTATCAGGCTAATGATGGCAAAGTGGCATGGCCAACTAACTATACTAAGTTAGCAACACCCCTACATGAGGATATACTCCATGCTGGTTTAAAAGGCCGATCTTTGCTTATTTGCATCAAAATGATTTTCTTTACAAGAATATGCACTGCCGCACACAATACGTCGCATGCCTGCGTAATGTAATGGAAGACAAACTCTCCCATACACCTTATAACAATAAAAACAAACCTGCTAAAGATCGTCAAACGTGGAACAACAAACTGCACAAATCGCAATCATTGGAGGAGGGCCAGCTGGCTATGCGGCAGCTATTTACGCTGCCCGAGCAGGCCTGAAACCCATTTTGTATCAAGGACCTCAACCAGGAGGTCAGCTAACCATCACAGGAGAAGTGGAGAATTATCCTGGGTACCGCAACGGGGTACAGGGACTGGCCATGATGGATGATTTTAAGGCACAAGCCGAACGTTTCGGAACAGTTGTAAAAGAAGGCATAATCAAAAAAGTAGATTTTGCTGTCTATCCACGCCTATTGATTTTAGACAATGGGGAAGAACAAAGGGCACAATCTGTGGTTATTGCCGCTGGTGCGTCGGCCAAATGGCTGGGATTGCCTTCCGAAAAAAAATTGTACGGTCGAGGTGTTTCGGCTTGCGCGGTTTGCGATGGATTTTTTTTCAAGAACGAAACCGTGGCGGTGGTAGGCGGAGGCGATACAGCAGCAGAAGAATCTCTTTATTTAGCCAAGCTCTGCAAGCACGTACATCTTTTGGTACGCAAAGGACAGCTGCGTGCTTCGAAAATCATGCAACAACGCATACTGAATACAGCAAACATTCAAATCTGGTTTCATACCGAAGTCAAGGAAATTATAGGTGAAACAGCTGTAGAAGCCATTGAAGTCCTACAGACAACAACGCAACAGACAACCCGCATACCTACTACGGCTCTTTTTGTAGCCATAGGCCATCAGCCAAATTCTGTTCCCTTTTTGCCCTATGTAGCGACAGATCCGCAAGGCTATATTCAAGTAACCCTCGGCACCACCCAAACCAATGTATTGGGGGTATTCGCAGCGGGAGATATTCAAGATCCCTACTACAGACAAGCTGTAACAGCAGCGGGAACCGGCTGCATGGCTGCCTTGGATGCAGAACGCTTCCTACAACAACAATCGGAACGCGTCTAAACATATTGTCCATGCATTCAACCCATGTATTTCTTTAAAAAAAACCATCTACAAGCGCTCTTTTGGTTGTTTATGAGCATGCTTTCCAGTTGTTTGAACGATGTTGCTATGAAATACCTAGCGACGGGGCTTTCTTTTATGCAAATTTGTTTTTTTCGTTTTGCGCTTGGTAGCCTTGCCTTGCTGCCGCTGATAGGGTGCAGACAAAACCAATCATGGACAACGAAACGACCATGGCTTCATTTTTTCCGAGGGTTCTTTTTGTGCTTAGCGATGGGATTGTATGCCTACGGATTAACGCAAGTGGAGATGAGTACGGTAACCGTCATTGGATTTGCCAATCCCATTTTTGTACTCATTTTAGCAAAAACGTTGTTGAAAGAACAAGTGCCCTGGCCCATATGGATAGCCACTGTATTGGCTTTTGTAGGCATTGTTTTGGTGGTGAGTCCTATGGGCGTTACCTGCAATAGGCCAGCATTGGCTTGTTTGTTGGCCACCATTGTTTTTGCTGCGTTAGACATCATTAACAAGAAATACGTTATCCAAGAATCCCTCTTATCGATGCTGTTTTTTTCCAACGTATTTGCCGGTTTGTGTATGCTTCCCTGCGCCTGCTATCAGTGGGAAATGCCCACAGCGCCGCAATTGGGAATCATGGCCCTATTGGGCATTGGGAGCAACTTGATTCTTTACTTTTTATTAAAGGCCTTTCAATTGGCAGATGCCGCTGCATTAGCCCCCTTTCGATACATGGAGCTGGTTGTTTCCATTGGGTGTGGGTACTTATTTTTTCAAGAGTGGCCTACCTTGCGTACCTGCATCAGTGCAGGCATCGTTATTCCGGCTACCTGCTTCATTGCTTGCTATCAAAACCGTCGGTTGTAAAGCAGGAACAGGATGCCTGCATGCATGCGATTCCCTCTGAGGTTGTAAAAAATATACCGTAAAGGGCCTAATCACACACAACAGGGGACTTATGCAATAGGATTAACGCCTACAGCTTTAGGAGGGGAGCCTCCATGGGAGTTAACAACAGTCATGTCATGCTTTACCGGTAACTCATGCACATTTTTATGATTTTTACATTGCGTCTTCTTTGCTGAAGAACCCTCACCATCCTCCCTTTTCTGCAACGCTTGACCATCATTCCTTTTCTGCAACGTTTTTTTCAATTCTTGTAGCAATGCCCCCCGAGGATCAACCGGATCACTGACTTGAGCTGGTTTATTGCCTAAAAGGTTAGCATTAGGTGGAGGTGGGGGTGGAGACACCGACGATTTTCCTTTTTCACCAACAAGCTGAGGCTCTGGCTCTGTCTGTGGCTGTTCTCCTTGACTTAGGACTGTTGGATCTGCACCCTTTGTTACTGATTCTAGCGTCTCTGCTCCGCTATTATAATTATTGGTTCTTAATTGTGTTAATATACCTTGTGCTACCATACGTGCTGTCTCTTGAGCTTGTTGTGCTTGTGTTGATGCACCTTGTGCTACCATGCGTGCTGTCTCTTGAGCTTGTTGTGCTTGTTTTAATGCACCTTGTGCTACCATACGTACTGTCTCTTGAGCTTGTTGTGCTTGTGCTTGATTTTGTGGCGTTACAGCTTGTTCCTGAGGCCGCTCTAAGACCTTAGTTTGCTGTTCTTTTATACCCCACTTTATTTGGTTCAGGGACCATGTTGCTAACTTGGCAACGCCCTGCAGAAAGTACATGGAGGTAAAGCATTGAACTACATAGGATCTGTTTTCCAAATGGATGTTGTATGGCTTGCCTTTGGTTGTTTCTGACATTTCGCATAAAAAAATTAAGCTTTTTATTTATTATTTAGTTGATTTTCAATAAAATCAATATTTTTCAAAGGTCTTCAGACAAGGAGGTTCTGTCGCAGCACTCCCAAATAGGACCTTAAGTAGTAGCGTGATAGGCTTATCTATTCAGGATGACGCATCGAATACTAGACCTTATTTATTTTTACCTTCATCCTTTATAAACGAATCGCATCTTATGCGAACCTTTAGCATAATATTTTGACTTACATGTATATATCAGATTATACAAAGCTGTTCTTAGTATGCAACCCTTGCTGACAATTTATATCTAGTGATATTATTTGTATTTAACAAATTTATCTAATGAATTTTTAAGAAAATTTGTGCAGAATGTAAGTTGTTTCGTTTGAATTTTATATTATGCTCTAATAAATCGTTTCCTTTTTTCATAAAAATTCATTATACCATTGCCCCCAACATGCTTATATACAAGCATGCAAAAATATGACAAGAAGAAGGTCAATAGATTTAATTTATGCTACTACGCCAGTATCATGCTTTCCTAGAGAGGAAGCTATAGCATAGCAAAAGTTGTTTTGCAACGGCTTAAGGGCAATAAGGCTACACATGGCAGGTAATATTTGTATTGGTCTTGAGCAAAGATAGGTAATTAAAAATGAATATCCCAATGCTGTATTCAGTCAGACGGATGCAGCAGAAAAATTGTTTTATAAAGACTTGAATTTCAGTCCTTAATTTCATTATGCCTCTTGCATAACGCTACTGCTGCTGTTAACTTGCCCGTCGATCCAGTGCTCAAATCCCCACATACCTCTAGGTATGCTGCGGTTTTGTGCTCCCTGTCTCCTACAAATTCCTCAGCAGAAGCGCGTGCTGTAAGAGGTCTATTGTTTAATGGTTTCTGGTATTTAATGGTTTCTGGATTTGCTTACTGCTGGCTTTTGGAAGCCCTTTTGCGTTCGTTCGGATCTAAAATAGCTTTGCGCAAACGAATGGATTGAGGCGTAACCTCCACCCGCTCATCGTCCTTAATGTACGCAATGGCCTCTTCTAGTGTCATTACAATAGGAGGACTGAGTCGTATCGCTTCATCCGAACTTGCTGCACGCATGTTGGTAAGCTGCTTCCCCTTGAGGAGGTTGACCTCTAAGTCGTTGTCTCTGTTGTGTTCTCCTACAATCATTCCCCCATAGATTTTTTCTCCTGGAGCAATAAACATTTTTCCGCGATCGGCTAGGTTAAAGAGCGCATACGCAACGGCTTCCCCCATACCCATAGAGACCAAGACACCATTGCGCCTACCAGAAATTGATCCTTTGTAGGGTCCATAACTATGAAAAGTACGGTTCATAATACCTGTCCCCCTAGTTTCGGTCAAAAAAGCACCGTAGTAGCCAATCAAGCCACGAGATGGACCCACAAACGTGATGCGGGTTTTCCCAGCTCCCATGGGACGTAGGTCTTTCATTGCTGCTTTGCGTAGGCTCATTGATTCAATGACATTGCCCGAGAAAGCTTCATCCATCTCAATTTGAATCTCTTCGAAGGGTTCTAGTTTCTCCCCATGAGGACCTTCTTGGATCAATACACGGGGTCTACCAATAGAGAGTTCAAATCCTTCTCTACGCATGGTCTCAATTAAGATCCCCAGCTGCAATTCACCGCGCCCAGCTACTTCAAACGAATCCTTGGTAGCGCTCTCCGTTACTTGAATAGATACATTTGACTCAAGCTCCCGCATCAAGCGATCGCGCAACGCACTAAAGGTGACTTTGCTCCCTTCGGTTCCAGCCAAAGGAGCATCGTTTACAGAGAAATTGATTGCCAAGGTAGGAGGATCTATCGGCGTTGCGGGCAGTGCTTCCATGCATGTAGGGGCACAAATGGTATCGGCCACGTTGGCCTGCTGCAAGCCGGCAATGGCCACAATGTCTCCTGCATGTGCCACATCAATGGGGACACGCTCCATGCCCCGAAATGCCATGATTTTGGTAATCTTGGCATTTTCCAGCCATTCGTGTTCTTTGTTAAGCACTTTTACCGCTTGTTGAATTTTAACACTACCCGTGAAAATGCGTCCGGTAAGCATGCGGCCTAAATAGGAATCGTATTCTCGAGCAGTGATAAGCATAGAAAAGTCTTTTTGTAGGTCTACTTGAGGAGCCGGCACATGTTCAAGAATCAACTTAAACAAAGGAGACAAGTCTTTTCGTTCGCCATCCAATGTTCTGCTTGCCCATCCTGCTCTACCAGAAGCATACGCAATGGGGAAATTAAACTGCTCTTCCGTTGCTTCCAAGGCCATGAACAGTTCCAAGATTTCTTCTTCTACTTCTGCTACGCGGGCATCGGACCGATCAATTTTGTTGATCAAGACAATGGGGCGCAAGCCTAATTTTAATGCTTTGCTCAATACAAATTTGGTTTGGGGCATGGTGCCTTCTGCAGCATCTACCAACAACACTACACCATCTACCATGCTTAAAATGCGTTCTACTTCACCTCCAAAGTCGGCATGTCCAGGTGTATCTACAATGTTGATCCGCGTATCGTTCCACACCAAGGAAGTACATTTGGCTAGAATGGTAATGCCCCTTTCTTTCTCTAGGTCATTGGAGTCCATAACACGTTCGGCTACTTCTTGATTGGCTCGAAACGTACCACTCTGACGCAATAGGTTATCCAATAAAGTCGTTTTTCCGTGGTCTACGTGTGCTATAATGGCAATGTTGCGTAATGATTGCATGAAAATTTTTAATTTGATTTGATGGTATTGTGTCTTATCGCAAGTCTTTCTTACCCGCTCAACAAACTGCGTGTGTAACCGTTTTTTTGTTGCATCGTTGCACAACGGTTCTACATAAGAAGCGACATCTTTTGATTTAAAAGAAAATGCAACTGTTACAAAAATAAGGAGAACACAGCAACTTAGCTACAACCTTTGAGACACTTTTGTCTTGATAGAAAGATACGGCGCAAAAAAGACCATTTGGCCAGAGCCAAAGTCCCGCATATGCATTCCGATCAATGCCATACTTTATCGGCATAAAGGTGGATTTGAGTCTAAAACCAATCTGTACTACTGGCAAGTTGCAGTACCTAAGACAGCGTTGTGTTACAAGGATCCGCAGCGTATCGCCCTTTTGCAGCATTGTGCCAAAATCGCAGCCAACGAAACGCAAGGGACAACCCAGTTCCTTTCTGCCCTTTTGCTAAAAAGAAACAACAGAAAGGCAACAGCGTAATGTTAGCCATCCAAGCACCTAAAAAAGGAGAAAAGGTTCCGGCTTCTACCCACTCCCTGCCCATCATGGAAATAACGTACTCCAATAACATGAAAAAAGAACTGATCAGTACCGATATGCCAAACCCTCCTTTCCGAATGATACAGCCCAAAGGAGCGGCCAACAAAAACATGATGATACACCGAATGGCTACTGCAAGTCGGTGTTCCTTCTCAAAAAGAGCGGCATGTAGGTTGTATTCCATTTGTACTTCATCTTGCCTCTGCGTATACAAGACAGATTTTGTTTGTGCGATGGTACGCAAAGCACGTTGTAAGACCAGACGTGCAAAAGGATCACATGGTTTGGATGCATTGGTACGGATGGAATCTTCCATCAACTGCCCCCTGAAATGTTTGAAGGTAGCGCTTGTAGCAACAGTTGGCGCATCAGCACATCCTGCTGTAGGCACCTCCTCGATGGATGGACTTGAAGGAGTGTGTACCCCATACTGCACCGCTTTTTGCGCCAACAACTGCTTGCTATAGGTACGTTCTTCCAGCACCTTTTGCCTTCTTTCTTCCACCATCTTTTTGAGTTGCGGACGTGTTCTTGTGCGCGCATCGTAGGCAAATCTAGCATGTGTGTTGCCTAATTGCAGCGCTTCCAAACCAATCCTAATTTTTTGATGGGCGAAACTACTTCTGTAAAATGGATGGTTTTCATAATTATGCCCTTTTTCCCTTATGGTGGGCAAGGGTTCTATGTAATTATGACCGTTGACAAGTTCCATGATGAGGCAGTCCCCTTCTGGAGCAGTATACAACCTGCCTTTTTCTGCAGCCGTTATAGCTACCGTACCATATTGTTTGGTATGGTCGTAAACGATAATGCCCTCCATATCTCTGTTCGTACTTAGTTTCTTATTGACTCGGATGCCATATCCAGGTATGTTGTTGCAAAAAATACCTTCTTGGATAAAGAAGGCAGCTTTTTTTTGAGATACATCGCTTACCAAAGCAAATATTTGGGGCCTAATAGTGGGATGTATGTATTCCTGAAAATAGCATAAAGCGCTGCTGATTACCAAAATAAAGAGCAAAGGAAAACGAAAAATCCGCTGCAAAGACAAACCCACCGAACGCATGGCTGTTAATTCGAAGTTTTCCGCAAAGTTGCCAAAGACAAGCAGCGAAGCTATCAATACCGATATGGGGAAGGCATTGGGAAACAACGCCAATCCTATGTAAAATAGGATCCTTGCATACACATCCATGCCAAGCCCTTTACCTGCAATCTCCTTAAATAGAATAAGAAAATGTTGTATAACCAATACAAACAACACAAGCAAAAAAAGGGAAGTGAATGTGGTTAGAAAACTGCGTAGCAAGAGTTTGTCTATTTTTTTGAGGCCTATATTGCTCATCTTTATAAATTTATACATAACTTTATTACCAGTGGTGCGTCATACATAAAAACGTCGTACCGCACCAGAGAAACCATTTTTCCTGCTGTAGTGCCCTAGGTTGGTTTTGGTTGTATGCAACCCTTCAAGAGACGATCTTGTTTTTTGTTCTGTTGCGACCTACCATTTACTGCCTATAAATATAGTAAAATGGAGGGAAGCTGGTGCATTGTGCGCACGAATTTGTGTAAATTTGTATGCCTTTAAGGCAAAACATTCCCTCTGGCAAGCAAATTTAGCGAGGTAGCTCAGGCGGTTAGAGCGTCGGATTCATAACCCGAAGGTCGGGGGTTCAATTCCCCCTCTCGCTACACTTGTAGGACTTCCTTGAGGCAACTTTGTACTTTGTACCTACTTGTAAATTACACAAAGCTGCACCGTCAAAATAATTTTTTTGTATCCCCATGCGCATCGATGTTATAACCTGTTTGCCGCACCTATTGGAAAGCCCCCTGCGCCATTTCCTTTTCCAGAGAGCCATCAAAAAAGGACTGCTCTCCCTAGAGATACATAATTTACGCGACTATACGCCTTACAAACATGGGAAAATTGACGACCAACCCTATGGAGGCGAAGCCGGTATGGTGTTGATGGTAGAGCCTATTGCAAATTGCATTAGAGCGTTGCAACAACAACGACACTACGATGAAATCATTTACATGGCTCCAGATGGGAAAATCTTAGATCAAGCAGTTGTGAACAGCTGTTCCCTCAAGCAAAATTTAATGGTCCTATGCGGCCATTACAAAGGCATAGACGAACGGATACGCACCCATTTCATTACATTGGAAATTAGTGTAGGAGACTACGTACTATCTGGAGGAGAGTTGCCCGCAATATTGTTTGCAGACGCCCTGGTACGCGTGTTACCCGCCGTTTTATCGGATGCTTCGGCTGCTTTAACTGATTCTTTTCAAGACGGATGGATCGCTCCACCCGTCTATACAAGACCCTATGTGTACGAAGGCATGAAGGTGCCAGACGTATTGCTTTCTGGAAACCACAAAGCCATCCAAGCATGGGCACATCAAGAAGCTGTAAAACGAACCCAGGAGCGAAGGCCCCATCTCATGGAAGAAGTCCCTCCCCTGAACCCTTGACGGCCTTTTTTGATGCCATAGCCAAACCAGCACATGCCTTCTGGTACTAGGCATACACTTTCCCTATTCCATGCTTACTTGCAACCGCCTGAGTACATGTTGGCCCATTGCGGGGTAGACATTAACCAAGCCAAGGATCCCTATGGACGCAGTCCCATATGCCACAACGGGTTCATATTGCGGTATTTTGAGCCGCATGCATTTGTACAAGTAAGTAACTTTTTGTAAATTGTGTTTAAAGCCGTGTTGATTTTGGTGATGTAGCTCAGTTGGTAGAGCATCGGACTGAAAATCCGTGTGTCGGAGGTTCAAATCCTCTCATCACCACCCTGTATTAGCGCCCTTTTTCAGCACCCAGTGCTGGTTAAGGCATGACACCAAAATGGCCAACCAGAACAAGTTATGAAAACAGTCTATTGGTTCTTAAACAACAAATGCTAACGTGGGTATCCTGCGTTTTTTTGCCTTTAAATAGCCCCCTTGCAGCACGCGCTTATGCTGAGGAATTTGTAGGACACAGGGAGCACAAAACCGCAGCATACATAGAGGCATGTGAGGATTTGAGCAGCGGATCGACGTGCAAATGACCAGCAGAAGTAGCGTTTTGCAAGGGGGCTAATGCATGCCCAGGCGGCTCCCGTTTGCATAGGGTAAGGCCTCTTAATTTGTTTCGGTTCTAGCCTCATTCATCCATAATAAAGATGTTGCATCGACTTTTTGCTAAAATTTTTACGTCGGCGAAAGAAAAAGAACGTCGTTTTTATAACGAAAAAGTAACTGAAATCAACCAGTTTTACGAATCTCTATCCGCATTTTCCCACGATCAACTCCGTGCAACAGTTACGGCTATCCGCACACAATTGATGGAACTATTGGAGCCAATTGAAGCCGAAACAGCCTTGCTGAACCAAGAGGAAGTATTCGATGGTCCCTTAACCGATACCCTAGCGGTCGTAAGCCACAAGGAAGATCAATACAAACGCATCAAAACGTTAGAGAAAAAGAAAAAAGAAATTTTAGCCAACTACTTGGACCAAGTACTTCCACAGGTATTTGCCCTGGTCAAAGAAACCGCTCGCCGGTTTAGCACCTGCCCCCAATTGGAGGTTTCGGCTACTGCTTTCGACCAGACCATTGCGGCTACCAAGGAATATGTTGCCCTCACGAGGGGGAAAGCCATTTGGCAGAACACATGGGCGGTTTGTGGTCATAAAATTACCTGGAATATGGTGCATTACGATGTGCAATTGATGGGGGGCATAACCCTGCACCAGGGGAAAATAGCTGAAATGGCCACAGGTGAAGGAAAAACATTGATTACCACCCTAGCTGCTTTTTTAAATGCACTCAGTGGCAAGGGGGTGCATGTGGTTACCGTAAACGATTATTTGGCAAAAAGGGATGCCGAATGGATGGCTCCCATCTTTGAATTTCATGGATTTTCCGTCGATTGCATCGACAAATCTCCTGCCTACTCCATCGAGCGGCAACAGGCCTACCGGGCAGACATCATATATGGCACCAACAACGAATTTGGGTTTGACTATTTGCGGGACAATATGGCCACAGATGCCAGCGACTTGGTCCAGCGGTCGCACTACTTTGCCATCGTAGACGAAGTAGATTCGGTATTGATCGACGATGCCCGTACGCCCTTGATCATTTCAGGCCCCGTGGAAGAAAGCGACGAACACATTTACCGAGAACTTGCTCCAAAAATCGAACAAGTATACAAATGGCAAAAAGCGCTCGTAAGTGGGTTTCTGCAAGAAGCAAAAAAAAAGATCAAAGAAGGAAAAAAAGACGAAGGGGGGCTGGCACTTTTTCGTGCCTATAGGGGACTGCCTAAATATAAGCCACTGATTAAATATTTGAGTGAAAAAGGCATGCGTCAAATCTTGGATGCGGTAGAATCTTACTACATACAAGAAAACTTCAAGATGATGCCAGAAGCCGATGAGCCTCTTTTGTTCTCCATTGACGAACGAAGCAACAGCGTGGATATTACGGAAAAGGGATTGAATTACCTAACCAAAGAAGAAGCCGATCCTGACTTTTTCGTGTTGCCAGACATAGCTGCTTGCCTGGTTTCCATTGAACAAGATACAGCCTTAACATCAGAAGAACGCATTGCCAAACGCACTCAGTTTCAAGAAGCGTATAGCACAAAAACACAACGGATTCATGCCCTACATCAGTTATTGAAAGCCTATGCCCTTTTTACCAAAGATGTGGACTACATTGTTGCCAACCAGAAGGTAAAAATCGTAGACGAGCAAACTGGAAGGGTACTGGATGGACGGCGGTATTCAGATGGGTTGCACCAGGCCTTGGAAGCCAAAGAAGGGGTTAAAATTGAGAAACCTTCTCAGACCTATGCTTCCATTACCCTGCAGAACTATTTTCACATGTATGATAAGTTGGCCGGAATGACCGGCACAGCAGTAACCGATGCAGAAGAGTTCTGGGATATTTATGGACTTGCCGTAGTGCCTACCCCAACGCATAGGCCGCTGTTGCGTGCAGACAAAGAAGATAAAATCTACAAAACCGCACGTGAAAAATTCAATGCCATTATCGAAGAAGTGGTAGATTTGTCTACCCAAGGTCGTCCAGTGTTGGTGGGCACTACTTCGGTAGAAATTTCCGAATTGGTGAGCAAAATGCTTGCCCTGCGTAAGATTCCACATCAAATATTGAATGCAAAACAGCATCAAAAAGAAGCGGAAATCGTAGCACAAGCCGGTGTATCGGGTACGGTTACCATTGCTACGAATATGGCTGGACGTGGTACAGATATTAAACTGACGCCTGAGTCTAAAACAGCGGGCGGACTTGCCATTATTGGTACCGAACGACACGAGTCCCGGCGTGTAGATAGACAGTTGCGCGGTCGAGCGGGACGACAAGGAGATCCTGGTTCTTCTCAATTCTTCTTATCTTTAGAAGATAGCTTGATGCGGTTGTTTGGTTCGCATCGTATTGCAGCTTTAATGGATCGCCTCGGCCTAGAAGAAGGAGAAGTCATCCAACACAGTATGGTAAGCAGGTCTATTGAGCGGGCGCAAAAAAAAGTAGAGCAGAACAACTTTGCGGTGCGCAAACGTTTGCTAGAATATGACCGTGAAATGGGTACCCACCGCAACGCCGTATACCAAAGACGCAACCATGCACTCATGGGGAAGGGAGTAGAACTTGACATCCTGAACATGCTCTACGATACCATCGGCACCATTTTAGAACAGGAAGAAAATACCCAGAAGGCAACCGCCCTAAATGCTATTTTCGCTGCTGTATTTGGTGTTTCCGATGCCTTTTCTGAAGCGCTCTTGGTGGATAAAAACAAAGCAACCTTGATAGAGACCCTCTATATCCGCCTCACAAAGATCTATTACGAACGTTCGGCAGCCTTACAACAGCTGTTGTTCGCAAGGTTCAACAAACTGGATCCAATAGCGAATCCAGTAATAGAAGTTGCTTTTTTTGACGGCAAAACCTACGTTCGAGCAGCTGCATACCACGTTGACTTTGTGGCGTCAAAAGGAGGCGCTCTGGTGAAAAACGTAGCATGTCAGGCCGTTCTTAGCATCATCGATCAACATTGGAAAACCCATCTGCGTGCCATGGATGATTTAAAGCAGTCGGTCCAAAATGCCGTTTACGAAAGGCAAGATCCCATCATCACGTTTAAGTTTGAAGCATATCAGCTGTTTCGAAAGTTTATGGCAACGGTAAGCCAAGAAATTGTTGCCTTCTTGTTTCATGCTGATGCCTACTTACAACTGCCACGTACCGATTGATTCAGCCCCCTTTCAGCATTGGTCCTAAAAAACCTAATGCGTTGGTTGGGACAATCCATCCTTTTTTGTTAAAAAACAACGAAAAATAGTATATATTTCATATATTTAAACCTGTACAACACCTACATAATATTTAAAATCAAACTAAATAAAAATATATGGCACAACTCCCTTTTTTTCGGACACGCTTAATAACCTGTTTGGCGGCGTGTGGCATGCATGGCACCACACTTGCAGCATCCCATGGAACCCAAGAAAAATTGGCTACTGCGATTGCCAACACCTACCTAAAGGCATTTTCAAGCAAGGGACCCTAAAAAGGAAGCACCCAAAAAAGAGTTGCAAGCCAAAAAAAAGAAGCACACCCCTGCCAAACAAGACACGGTTGTACTATCCGAGCACAGCAAACGCAGGGTCGTATTCAACGAACTCTTTGCAAGAAGCGAACGCTATACTGCCATGGAGACTGCCACCCCTCCTGTGCTCAATCCATATGCTTGGACCGATCTGAACCTGTTTTCCGGCAGCACGGCCAATCCAAGTTTTAATCTGATTTCTCGACTCAATAAGACCAGCACAACGCTAGGAGAAGGTGCCTTGGCCACGCTGTTGGCTACGCCCGTTGCCTCTATCCCAGAACTGCAAAAAAGGCAAGCAACGCTCCGCTGTTTGTTGCAAGAAGATCAGGCATACGATGCCCTAAAAAGGCAACTTGCCGACTTTCGTAGGGCTGAGGAGGGCCTGCTCTCCTTTTGGACAGATACTGACCCGCTCTATATCAACGAATACAACAAATACATGAACAACCGGTTCTATACAGGCAAGACCAAGGTAGCTCAAAACGCAACTGCTTTGCAGTGGCGCAAAATCGTGAAACGAGACATCTGGAACATCGGCCTAAAGTTTACAGGGTATCCAATAACAGGTTTGGTCTTAGCTGAGATAACTTCTTTATGCGCAGTTAAGAAGATGTCGCGTAAGGAGGCATACGACTATCTTTTTTTGGATTGGATACCTCTTTATAATCTGTTTCATACGAGAAAGAATATTCAGCAGATAAAAGAACAAAATGCTGCTGATTGTGTTCGATTTGGAAGAACGGTGCAACAAAGAAGTTATTGGGGACTTTATGTACCACCCACCCTTATCACGCTCCATGCTGCTTGGGAATCCTACCAGGGGTATTCCAACTATAAGGAATATGCAGCGGTATTGCGCAACCTAGCCAAACGCATGGCCGACGTACAGCGCTTTATCCATATCGTGGATAACATGAGCGAAACAGTAGCCAACGTTCCGAAGGCTAGAGGAAACGTATGGTGCCCATCTAACGTCTATTCGGGCACTTCTACAGTTGAAAAACGAAGATACACCCATGGGCAACTGCTGCATCCGTGATTTGCGCAACATGCCGCTCCAAAGCTGGTCTTACTTTTTCAACCATGCTGGGAGGTTGTTGGCAAGCCACAAGCTCTTTGTAGCAAACAAACAGCTGTTTCACGATGCCCTATACGAATTGGGCCAATTGGACGCCTTTGTGGGCATTGCTACGCTTGTTCGAGAAAGCAGCGCACAACAGATGCCGTGTGGGTATACTTTTGTTGCGTTTGCATCCCGCGCAGAAAGGCAAAAGCCATATCTAAAAATCAATAAAATGTGGAATCCATTTCTAGATGCACCATCAGCGGTTGTCAACGACATAGAAATGGATGCGGCGCACGGCATGCGCAACATCCCACATTCCGCACTTTTTAATATTTTTTTTAATCAGTAAGAATGCTTAACTTATTTGGTTTGGTTTCTAGCTTTTTATAAAAAGATAAAACATGCTCAAAGAAGAACAACTTTCTGGCCAAGTTTTAGATCTGACATTTCGCTCAAATTACACTAGATTTTTATTTTCCCAGTTTTGAGATTTTTTTGATCAGCGCCGAGAGGTTTTTTAGATCCATTTTTATGGATAT
>JAYTOH010000066.1:0-23075 GCA_043747895.1 Amoebophilaceae bacterium | reverse complement strand
CATGCTTATTTAATGGCATACAATTTTGCCAAACGACTTAAGGCTTTACACGGAAAAACTCCATGGGAATTTATTCAAAAAGAATGGGAAGTCTCTCCCGAATTATTTAACTTTGATCCAAACCAGTTCTTTATGGTACCTAACATGAGATGGTACTATCGAATAGATGGTCTATTGCAAAATAGATTTCATCCAGGTACCGATTATTTTTTGATTATTTTTTGATTATTTTCAATAATACGAAAATAAAATATCAAAGTCAACAAATTTTCAATTGATTTTTATATAAAATATTTTATTATTGATTTTCATTTGTTTTATTTTTTATGGCCCCTAAAAGTCATTAGACCTCTTGCAGCACGCGCTTATGCTTAGGAATTTGTAGGAGACATGGAGTGAAAATGCTTCAATCGTTGCTACGTTCCGAAAGCGCTCTCTACAATAAGGCTGGATCGCGGAACATGCATTCTCCAAAGAATATTGAAGCGAAAAAATAGGAAAATTCCAACTGCCATGGCATCGGTTGGGCCAACATATGGGATCATTGCAACAGTTGGCAGATATGCGTATCTTAACCCCCAACTTAATTGTAATATGATCCTTGCCTACTTCCGTGATTTAGCAGCCCTTACAGCTGGTCAAATGGTTGTGGAAACAGCCAACCTCCCCATCACCGAATTGGTTGTAAACAGCCGCTGTAAAACGCTTACGCCGCATCCTGTTTTCTTTGCCTTGATGGGTGTGCACCACAACGGACACGACTATATAGAGGAGGCATACCGCAAAGGCATACGCCAATTTGTTGTACAGGAAAGTTATGCCTGTTCCATAGAGGGAAGTTACACGGATGCAAACATCTTAGCGGTACCACATACCTTAGCTGCATTGCAGCAATTTGTTGCTTTTTACCGTTCCCACTACCATTTGCCCGTATTAGCCATTACCGGCAGCAACGGCAAAACGATTGTCAAAGAATGGATGCATGTATTTTTGTCTAGCCTTTACAAGACCGTAAGCAGTCCACACAGTTACAACTCTCAAGTTGGGGTTGCGCTGTCGGTAAGTTTTCTGGATCCAACCCATGCATATGCTGTTTTCGAGGCAGGTATTTCTACCGTTGGAGAGATGGAAAAGTTGGCCAGGCTGATACAACCCACGCACGGATTGTTCACCAATATTGGTCCTGCGCACGACCAAGGATTTTCGGATCTGCGTCAGAAAGTGGACGAGAAGGCCCATTTGTTTGCTGGCTGCAGTACCATTTATTACTGCAAAGACCATGTGCTTGTAGACGCAGTCCTTCAAAAGCGGTACGATAGTCACAAAGTGCTTAAAACCTGGTCTTTCCACAATCCATTGGCGGATTATGTCGTAACCCATACACCAACCTCCCAAGCACACTCGGTCGTGCTACACATTGCAGTACCCCATCGAAATATTGCCTTTTTAGTACCTTTTCAAGACCGTGCCTCGTTGGAGAACAGCATCCATTGTTTGGTGTACCTTATAGACAACGGTTTCGATCCGGAGCAGCTTCAGCGTTTGCTTGCTCAGCTTAGGTCCCTACCGATGCGCATTGCCTACAAGGCGGGTATGCATGGGTGCCAACTGATAGATGACAGCTATACGAACGACTTGGTTGGTCTTAAGGTTGCCTTGGATTTGATGCACCCCTACCAACAATCCCAAAAAACAGCCGTACTTTCTGACTTTATGCAAGCCGGTATGCCGGATGCTCTGCTTTATCAAGAAGTCAATGCGTTGTTGATACAGCATAAAATAGATCGAATCATTGGCATTGGTGTTAGGATTGGTCGGCATGCTGCGTTGTTTTCCATGCCGAAACGTGCTTTTTTTACTACCGTAGAGCAGTTTCTGAACCATGCCCCTTCGTTCCAAAACGAAGTAATCTTGGTGAAAGGAGCGCGTCCATTTCGGTTGGAACGTGTGGTACAAGCCCTGGAAAAGCAAACGCACAGCACCGTTTTAGAAGTAGACATGCAAGCCATTCGGCACAACCTTGCTTATTTTAAGGCACAAATAGCTGCACAAACGCGCATCATGGTTGTGGTAAAAGCAGCTGCTTACGGCAATGGACAAAATGATTTTGAGTTGGTTGCTGCGTTGCAGCGCCATGGCGTTGCTTGCTTGGGTGTGGCCTATGCAGACGAGGGCATTTGCTTGCGGCAGCAGGGCATTGCGTTGCCCATCGTGGTGATGAACCCTACCGATGCCTGTTTTGATGCGTTGATAGACCATGCTCTTGAGCCAGTAGTATATAGTCTAGATGTATTGGAAGCGGTTTGTGCCCTCGTTCAAACACGTGCCGTAAACCAGCTACCCATCCACTTGAAGTTGGAAACGGGTATGTGCCGTTTGGGTCTCGAAGCGTGCGCTATCGACCCCTTGTTGCAAAGGTTGCAACACGTTCCTAAACTAGTGGTAACCAGTATTTTTAGCCACTTGGTCGGTGCACAAGATCCCATACACGATGCGTACACCCAGTTGCAAGCCGAAACGTTTCAAAAACTGGCACACCGCATAGAGCAACAACTCCCCAATATTCCCTTAAAACATCTCTTGAATACAAATGGCATCTTGCGGTTTCCCCAATTTCAATTCGACATGGTCCGCCTGGGCATTGGCCTCTACGGCGTTGGCGTAGCAGAGGAGGTCCGTGCCCAATTGTTACCCGCAAGTACCTTAAAAACAACAATATCTCAAGTAAAACGCATTCCTAAAGGCGCAAGCATTGGTTACGATCGGAAGGCCATCGCTGCCCAAGACACCATCCTGGCTACCCTTCCCATTGGGTATGCCGATGGATTTTCAAGGGCGTTTGGGTGTGGTAGGGGAGGGGTATTGATACAGGGACGGTATTGCCCCGTGGTTGGCACGGTTTGTATGGATATGTGCATGGTAGACGTTACCGGCATTGAGGCAAAGCGGGGAGATGAAGCCATTGTTTTTGGTCCGACGCATTCCATAGACGCATTGGCGGCATCGGTGGGAACCATTTCGTACGAATTGCTTGCGCAACTTAGTCCAAGGATTAAGCGGGTGTATTGTAGTTGAGATGCAATTGATTTTTTGACTATAAAGATGTAAATTTATTCAATGGAAGTTTATCCTTGGGCTATTTTTTTGTACACAACACATATGGAAAAAGAAATACATTTGATACAGTATTTGGGGAAACGTCGTGCTTTGATTCATCATTATATAAATTTGTTCCTATTTGGTCTACTGACGATCGGCTTCTACAGCTGTTGGGGACTAACAGACATTCGGAAATACCTGATTCGGAACATACAAATCGGGCAAGATCGCTTGGCATACAGTGGAAAAGGACAGCATATGTTCTTGGCTGGTATATTGATACTGTTGCATAACATACTGCTTCATTTTTTTCAAAAGCTTACTTCCTATGTGGTAGTTGGCTATGTTACCAATGCTACGTTGGCCATTTTTTATACCTATTTTAGCGCGTTTGTTGGCTTTATGGGCTTTATCATATGCTATCAAATGTATGGTTATTGCTCTTGGCGTTATGTATTGGCTCATCTTTCTTGGCGTGGCATGCGTGGTTCCTTTCAGGGTTCTTGGTGGCGGTATGTGGTGTTGTATATGTACCGAAATTGCTTAAATATACTTTCGCTTGCATTTTTAACACCTTGGTCGGATTTGGTAAAGTACCGCTACCGCGTGAACCATTCCTATGTTGGGAACATTCCCCTTTCTTTCCAGCCCGTAAGCATCAAAAAGCTGGTGCGTACGCATGTGAAAACTTTGCTGTTGTTTCCTTTTACACTTGGACTCTCTCGTTTATGGTACCAAGCTGCCTTGCGCAACCATCAATGGAACCATACTGCTGTGGGCAATCTGCGTTTGCGTTCTACTTATACAGGCTGGGGACTTTTTAAGCTGTATGTAGGGAATTTTTTCTTGCTTTTTGCCCCTTTTGTCGTTATCTTGATTTGCATGTACATTTTAAAGATTTTACACTTGGCTATGGGCATGCTTGTTGTAGGATACGTTGTATGCGGTTTTATGTTTTTTGCGTGTTTGGCAGGTTTGATGCCGGTTGCGGTGCACCGCACTGCCCGATACAAAACGCAGCATACCGCCGTATTGGGTGATTTGGAACTGTTTTTTGAGGCACACAAGGAAACCCTATCTGCTGAGCCCGTTAACCTTCCAAGGATTGATTTTGGCTCTGTGTTCCCGATTTAACGCTGTAAATGCAAAAACCACTCATGGTATCGCGCACCCATTGGACCTTATTGTGGGCCAATGCATTGATTCATTTTGACAATGCCATATATGCCTACTTGATTCCAGTGCTGGCGCCGCTCCTTTTTCCTGACCAAACTTTGGTGGTGCAGCTTATGTTGGGTTATGGTGTATGGGCAGCCTCTTTTTTAGCCAAACCGATGGGCGTTCTTTTGTTTGGCACTATGATGCTCCGTCGAAAAGAAGTTCATACGTTGCGTTGTGCACTCATAGGAGCAGGCCTCAGCTTGCTGTTCCTGGCCATTGTACCCTTTGGATCTACACTGTGGCACATTGCCTTGTTGCTTATGGCTCGAATGGGCATCGAAGCTTGTGCAGCAGGTACACATTCGATTGCAAAACTCTATCTGTTGCATGGTGCAGACTCCATCTTGGCCAAAAAAAGGGCTGTTTGGTACGAAATGGCTGGTATGGTAGGCATTTTACTAGCGTGTGCCTGCGGAACGTGGTTTGCCCACATGGATCATCCATTGTACCATTGGCAGTTGCCGTTTCTAATAGGGGGCGTGGCTACCATGGGCATTGCCTTTTTGTTGGGAACAGGCGCATCGATTGAAGCAACTTGCATTCCGCAGGTTGGAATTCCCAAGGGATGGCGTGGGGTAGGTAGACAGCTTTGGAACGAACGAAGGGCCATTGCACGCATTGCCCTTGCTACAGGATTCAGTTATATGACTTATGTCGTTCCTTTTGTATGTATGAACAGTTTGGTCCCCCTTCTGACCAACGTCTCTTATGCGGCTGTGATGCGGCATACTACGGGTTTGATGGTATTGGATGTGTTGTTGTTGAGTTTGGTGGGACAGGTGTGTCCCAAATACGATCACAACAACATGCTGGCTGTTTCGAGTGGCTTGCTGGCGGTAACCATTGTTCCCCTCTTTTGGGGCTTGCGTGGCGCTTCTATGGTGTATGCGACTGGCGTACGCATTTGGGTCTTTGTTTGGGGAGTGTTGTATTGTGCTTGCTTGAACCTTTGGTGCAAAGAACAAGTAAAAAAACAAGATGCAACGGTCTACCTTACAGTCGGATTTGCCACTGTATTGGGCAGTAGTTTGTTTGGAAAAACAACACCGGCCATTTGTTTTGCTTTGTTCGATTGGTACAAAAGTCCCATAGCGCCTGCTTGTTACCTTGCCGGGTTGGCTTTTTGCACCATGCTTGTTATGGCCGATTCCGCATCGGAATAAGAATAAATAGAGGAGAAAAAAGGGATCGTTTTTGTTTTTTTTCATTTATTTTCCGTTCTTTGTTACACGTTCTGCAATCTATATTTCCTAGGTAGGTGCGTACAGCGTTTCTTTTATGGTGAATGTAGCTCAGTTGGTTAGAGCATTGGTTTGTGGTACCAAGGGTCGCGGGTTCGAATCCCGTCTTTCACCCCCCTTATGCTCTTTGGATCAACAGCTCTGTAATCTTTTTCCACGTTTCTGGTTTGAGGTTCGTTGGGTACGCGCCTAGTAGCTAGTAGCGTAAAGGGTTTCTAGCATCTGTATTGTTTTTTTGCATTGCTAACTTAGAATAGTTAGTTGGCTATTCCACTTTGCCATCATTCATTGTCATCCCCGTCTATACCCCAACTTGAATCGGTGGTAGTGTAGTTGTTGCTATTACATGATAAATCGGGTAAATTGTGTGACACACTATATGCTTAATATTACTACATACAGTACGCACCAGCTATGATAGAAAGATTTTTAGATCCAAAGAATGATTTTGCCTTCAAAAAGATTTTTGGCACAGAGAAAAATAGGGATATCTTAATTCATTTTTTGAATGATGTATTAGACTTTTCAGACCATGCCAAAATAGAAGAGGTAACCTTTTTGCCTACCATTCAAGATCCAGATATAGCTTCCAAAAAAGAAAGCCTTGTAGATGTAATCTGTACCGACCAGTTTGGTAAGAAGCATATTGTAGAGATGCAAGTAAGCAAATTCAAAGGTTTCGAAAAACGCGCACAATATTACGCGGCTAAAGCCTATTCAGGCCAGTTGCATGAGGGGGAGGCCTATCATAAACTTAAGGAGGTGATCTTTTTAGCCATAGCCGACTTTGTCATGTTTCCCGATAAATTATCTTATAAATCCGACCATATCATTCTAGATAAGGAAACGAATGCCCATAATTTAAAAGATTTTTCTTTTTCTTTTTTAGAACTTCCAAAATTCAAAAAAGAGCGACATGAGTTGATTACCATGACAGAACACTGGTGTTATTTTTTCAAACATGCCCCAACTACCAAGCCAGAAGATATCGATACAATTTTACGAGGTATTCCTATTTTAGAAAGAGCGTATACCGCCTTAGAGGCAGCTAATTGGACAGAAGAAGAATTAAACGCTTATGAAGCAGCCAAAAAGCAACGCATCGATGCAGAAGCTATACGTGCACAAATTTTGGATGAGGGATTGACCATAGGTAGACAGGAAGGTGAAAGAATAGGTAGACAGGAAGGTGAAAGAATAGGTAGACAAGAAGGTATTCAAGAAGGTGAAAGAATGGGTAGACAAGAAGAAGCAATTGCTATAGCTAGAAATATGCTTGCCATGGGGTTAGACATCGGCGTTATCATACAAGCTACTGGGCTCCCTAAAGAAGAGATAGAAAAGCGATAATCCCTTCCGAGTGGCTGTCCGTTTCTTAAGCGGCAGGCCCATCTTTTTTTTCTTAATTTGACAAGCTCCTGGTTGATTTTACTGATATTCCCAACGAGATCCTTCTGGGTGATCCTGAATGCCGATACCGATTTTCTGAAGGCCAGAGCGGATAAAGTCTACCTGTTCGTACCGTTTTCCCCCCTTGGCTTGTCGGTACACCTCCAATACAACATCGATGCTTTCCCTTGCCGTGGTTGGATGGTCTTCTTTGAATCCGAGTATATCCACTACAAACGTGCGGTACACAGTACACAAGGTACGACACGCATCCGGCGAAAGCAGGGCATAGTTGAGCTGTCCATAATACAGTCCATTGATTTTTTTAAGCAGGTTAAACAACGTTGCCAAGACCTTTGCGGTGTTGAAATCATCGTTTATGGCGGCACGGCAATTTGCACATTCTAATTGGATTTCAGCGTCTAATGGGTAATTCGTGTGGGGTTCTGGTGTTTCAGGGTAGCGCAATGCCGTGCATGAATATACACCATTCATCAGTTTCCGATACCCTTGTTGGGCGGCAGTTAACGCTTCCAACGAAACCGAAAGCGTACTTCTGTAGTGGGCCTGCAGCATAAAAAACCGCAATGCCATGGGGCTATAGGCTTGATCCAATGCAGCGTGGTTGCCCGAAAAAAGCGCATCTAAGGTAATAAAATTACCCAATGATTTCCCCATTTTTACACCCTGAATGGTTACCAAATTGTTGTGCATCCAGTAGGTAGCCATAGGTGTGTTCAAGGCTGCCTGTGCTTGTGCCATTTCACACTCGTGGTGCGGAAAGAGCAAGTCCATGCCCCCACCGTGGATGTCAAACTGTGGACCTAAATAATGGGTGGCGAGTACAGAGCATTCAATATGCCATCCTGGAAACCCTACTCCCCAAGGAGAAGGCCAACGCATAATATGGGTGGGGGTTGCTTTTTTCCATAGCGCAAAGTCTGCGGCAGTGCGTTTCCCTGTTTGGCCCGTTAAGCAGCGTGTGCCGGAACGCATGGCCTCCACAACCGTGCCCGAAAGCGTGCCATAGGTATGTACTTTACTGTACTTTTCTACATCAAAATATACCGAACCATCGGCTACATAGGCCATTCCTGCTTTTATAATAGCCTCAATTTGAGCAATCTGCTCCGGAATATGACCACTGGCGCAGGGTTCGATACTGGGTGGTAAGGCGTTGAGCTGTTCCATGTTTTTGCAGTAGCTGTTGGTGTACCGTTGGGCTACCTCCATGGGGCTTACTGCTTCCAACCGAGCTTGTTGCTGTATTTTGTCGGCTCCTTCGTCTGCATCTCTTTCCAAATGGCCTACATCGGTAATGTTGCGTACATAACGTACCTTGTAATTCAGGTGAAGCAAATACCGAAAAACGATGTCAAATGCAATGGCCGAACGTGCGTGGCCCAAATGGGCTTTGCCGTATACCGTAGGTCCGCAAAGATACATACCCACAAAAGGAGGAAACAGTGGACGAAAAACCTCTTTTTGCCTAGTTAGACTATTGTATAGTACAAGTGGTGTTTCCATCTTGGATGGGTAAGAAATATTTTAGAAATTTGTAGCAATGACATCCAGCACGACCCATTCACAAGATGGGTGGCTGTTGCACAAATGTATCAAAAGATTAAGCCCTATGCAACCCATAGGGGCCAAAATGGCGTTGGGTATAAGATAAGCATCATTTCACTGCTCTTTGGGTGGGCTTTCACTCAAGTCGTACCAGTCGGTATGGTATACTGCTTGTTGCAAGTTTATGAGCACAAGCTAAGTAGTTGCCTATGGCACGCATGGGGCTGTACGTGCATGCGTAGGGAGCCCTTGCCTAAGCACAGAGTGCCTGATTCTATATAGTATATCTATTTTCTTAGAAAGCATTAAAGAACATAATCTGAAAAATCTAGCCCTCTATCTCTATGTATAAAAACAATCCATCGAATAAATTTAACAAAGAGGCTTTTGTAAAACAGGTATTTGCTGCTGCCGTTGTAACCACCGTAGGGTTATCGGTTTGGCTGGGTAAGCATCGTGCATTAGGGGGCCATTTTTACAATACGTCCCCAAGGGGCTCCTTAAAAGCGACACCTACGCTGGTAGAAGAGCGTTCAGTTGCCATGGTAAACAAGGAACAACCCTTGCTGCTTGCAAAAAAAGAGGCACAATCGCTCAACACATCTGCTGGGTGTACCAAAGCAGTCGACCGTAGGCTTGTTTCGCTTCCAGACTTCACTTATGCAGTAAAACAAACTACACCAGCTGTTTTACACATCAAGGCACGCCAAAACGCTAAAGTGGTACGACAGTCTCTGACCAGTCCATTGGACCAACTCTTTAGGGAATTTTTTGGTGAAAACTTTCGGGTGCATCCTAGAGAATACGCGAAACCAGCGCAAGAAGCCTCCGGTTCTGGCGTGATTTATACAACAGATGGCTACATTATTACCAACAACCACGTCATCGATGGGGCAGATTCTATAGAAGTAACCTTGAACGACAACCGATGTTATACGGCCAAACTGGTAGGAGCAGACCCTATAGTAGATATAGCTGTTCTAAAAATTGAAGAGCAGGGGTTGCCCGTTTTGGCTCTCGGAAATTCAGCTCAATTGGAAGTAGGCGAGTGGGTATTGGCCGTTGGCAATCCATTTAACTTGACTTCTACTGTAACCAAAGGCATTGTTAGTGCAAAGTCTAGGGCATTGGGCAACCTAGAGCAAGATAAAATGAGTATTCAATCATTTATTCAAACCGATGCAGCCATCAATCAAGGCAATAGTGGCGGTGCACTGGTAAATTTAAATGGAGAGTTGGTGGGCATCAATACCGCTATTTATGCTGCTCGATCTGCTGCGTTTATCGGCTATGGGTTTGCCATTCCTGTTTCGCTGGTACGAAAAGTAGCCAACGATTTGATACAATACGGTGTGGTACAGCGGGTATTGTTGGGTGTAACCATTGTAAAAGTCAATGCCGAACTGGCCAAAAAGCTTGGCTTAAAAAAAATTGGCGGTGTTTACATCGACTCCGTACAGGAAAATAGTCCATGTGCCAGGTTGGTACAAAAAGGAGATGTAATTGTTGCCATCAACGGCCGCAAGACCGATAAAATAGCTGAATTGCACGAAATCATAGGTTGTGCCAAACCAGGCGATGTGGTAGCGATTACGCTCTATCGAAATGGCAAAGAGCGTACCGTAAACGTTGCGTTACAGCAAAAACCAGATTCGGTACGTATTGTACAAAAAGTAGAAACCTTGCAAGCAGCAGGGGCTGTTTTTCAAAACATAGCTATCAAAACCCAACTAAAATGGAAACTCTCGGCCGGTGTCTTTGTAAAAGACGTAACCAAGGGCAAGTTTCAAGCCGCTGGATTGAAAAAAGGAACTGTTTTAACCTCTTTCGACAAAAACCCGGTGCGCAACGTTGCTGAATTAGCCGATATGATCCGTTCCATCAGCGGCCCTGCCCTTATAGGCATTAAGGACCCTGTGCGTGAGACGACCTGCTATTTGGCTATTGATTTTAGCGGAGCGTAATTTCCCTTTGTGCTGCCTAGCAGCAATGCTTTATATTGTTTACAAACCCATAATTCATGTATATAGGCTGTTCCGATTCCGATCATTCCACCAACCTGCTCAAAAAAATTGTGGCGCATGCGCAAGCCTATGGCTTTGTTTATCCATCGAGTGAAATTTATGATGGCTTACAGGCTGTCTACGATTACGGCCCATACGGAGTAGCCTTAAAACAAAACCTACACCGCTTCTGGTGGCAAAGCATGACGCAACTGCATCAAAACATAGTGGGCATTGATGCCGCTATTTTGATGCATCCTACTACTTGGCAAGCGTCTGGTCATGTAGATGGGTTTACAGATCCTATGGTGGACAACAAAGACTCGCAAAAACGGTACCGGGTAGATCTCTTATTGGAAGCGCATGCAGCGCAATGGAGGGAGGAAGGCAAAACATCGGAGGCACATGCGTTGCTGGAACAAATGGAAACCTGTTTGCAAACGGCAGATTTGGTTGGATTGGACGCCTTGCTGCAAAAGGCTGGCGTGGTCTGTGCCATGTCCAAAACAGCCCATTGGACACCCGTACGCCAATTTAACCTTATGTTTTCTACCCAGGTAGGCGCTCAGGACAATGGGACTACGCTTTACTTGCGTCCAGAAACGGCACAGGGCATTTTTGTCAACTTTTTGAACGTACAAAAAACAGCGCGCATGAAGATCCCCTTTGGGATTGCTCAGGTGGGAAAAGCGTTTCGAAACGAGATTGTAGCCCGCCAGTTTACGTTTCGCATGCGGGAGTTTGAACAAATGGAAATGCAATTTTTCGTACAACCTGGTACAGAGCAGGAGTGGTTTGACTATTGGCGAACCATGCGCATGGCTTGGTACAATGTATTGGGCATTGAACCAGCGAAACTAACCGTTCATCCACACAAACAATTGGCACACTATGCTGCTGCTGCTGTGGACATTGAATATGCCTTTCCCTTTGGTTTCAAGGAAATAGAAGGCATTCATTCTAGGACCGATTTTGACCTAAGCAACCACGAACGGTATGCTAAGAAAAAAATACAGTATTTTGATCCTGTCGCTCAAAAAAACTATACGCCTTACGTCATCGAGACTTCTGCAGGACTGGATCGGCTGGTATTGATGCTGCTTTGCAATGGGTGGACCGAAGAACCGATGCTAGAGGCAGTAGAGGGAACAGAGGTGCGTACCAGAACTTATTTAAAGATCCCTCCTGCATTGGCGCCCCTTAAGGTAGCCATCTTTCCCTTGGTAAAAAAAGATGGTTTGGAGGAAGCCGCATTGGCCCTGTGCGATCGACTCAAATACGATTTCCCGCTTGCCTACGAAGCCACACCATCTATTGGCAAACGGTATGCAAGACAAGATTTGATCGGTACGCCTTATTGCATTACCGTGGATCACCAAACGTTGGAAGACCAGACCATTACCTTGCGGGAACGCGATACAATGGCACAACAACGCCTGCCCATTGCGGAGGTGGCTTCCTTTTTGAACGAACGTGTAACCCTTAAATCGTTGCTTTTGCAACTTAAGGCATAAGAAGATCGGTCGCTCGTTGTGTTTTTGCCCCTAAATCTTGTATATTTATCTGGTTTGATTCGCAACACCCCAACATCCGTTCTGAGGCCATTCCAGTGGAAGGTGGAAGGTTGTATCGGTTCAATTTTAGACATTTCTGCATGGCAAACCGCAGCATACAGAGGCAGATGCGGCATTTGCGTATGGCAACAATAGGCCAAAGTGATCCTAGAAAGTTTTGTTGCAACGGATCGCATTCTGGTATTAAATTTAGTATTTTATGGCAAACGTAGTGGCAATTGTAGGGCGGTCTAATGTAGGTAAGTCCACTTTTTTCAATCGATTGATTGAAGCACGCAAGGCCATCATGGATGGATCTGTGCATACTACGCGCGACCGGCAGTATGGCTATGCCCAGTGGGGAAACAACCGTTTTACCGTTGTGGATACCGGAGGGTATATGGAAGGAACCAGCGAGCTGTTTGCAGCAGGCATTCGTGAACAAATACAATTGGCGCTTCAAGAAGCCAATGTGGTCCTTTTTATGGTGGATTGCAAAGATGGCTTAACAGAGATGGACAAAGCCTTTGCAGACGTGTTGAGAAGGGTAGACAAACCCATTTTTTTAGTAGCCAATAAAGCAGAAAGTATATCCGCTTCTTTTGTAGCGCCTAGTTTCTATGCACTGGGGTTTGGAGATCCTTTTCCCATAGCAGCTATAAATGGCTCTGGAACTGGCGATTTGTTGGATGCGATCCTGCCTGCGCTGTGCGCGGAAGTCGAACACGACGGTGCCGCTGCATACATTCCCAGGTTCACTATTTTAGGCCGGCCCAATGTGGGTAAATCTTCTTTTTTAAATGTGCTTGTAGGCCAAAACAGAAGCTTGGTCAGCGACATAGCTGGTACTACCCGAGATGCAGTCGATACCGAATACAACCTTTACAACAAACGGTTTGTCCTTACCGATACTGCCGGCATTCGGAAAAAAGCAAAGGTAAAAGATGCGATTGAATTCTATTCCGTATTGCGGGCCACCAAAGCCATGCAGGATGCCGACGTTTGCTTGATTTTATTGGATGCCCAAGACGGCATAGAAGCCCAAGATCTTGCACTTATTTCTTTGGCCCATCGCTATAAAAAGGGAGTCGTCTTGCTTGTGAACAAGTGGGATTTGATCGATAAGACGGTTGTTACAGCCGAAGCGTACAAAAAACACCTGCTGCGCAAGCTAGCTCCTTTGGACCATGTGCCCATCGTGCTGACCTCTACGCTCAAGAAACAACGGGTATATCAGACCATTGAAAAAGCATTGTCTGTCTACCAAAACAAAATAAAAAAAATCGCTACCTCTGAATTAAATAAAGTCATGTTGGCGGTGGTGGAACGTACACATCCGCCTGCTACAAAAGGCAAACACATTAAGATCAAATATTGCACACAAGTATCCGGCCCATGTCCTGTATTTCTATTTTTTTGCAACCACCCCCAATACATTCAACCCAATTACAAGCGCTATTTAGAAAATCAGCTCAGGGCACATTTTGATTTTGAGGGAGTTCCTATTCAATTGGTTTTTAAGAAAAAATAGGGATCGAAGGAAAAAATGTTAGGTATGGGATGTATCAAGCGGGCTCAGGAATTCCTAGAAAAAATGATGCGCATGCAGCATTGTTCCTAAGGGTTGCGTATATTTACTTATACTGGTAAAATTTTTGAAAAAAGGTTCATGGTGCATTTCGGATCCATCGATCCTGAAAGGGATTCCACTCGACATATGATTTTGATTTAAGAAACAAAACAAAAAATGAAAATCAAGAAATCTGTTTCTAGTTTTAGGCAACATAGGTATAGGAAGCAAATTGGTGTAATGGCTCTTGTAGCCATATGCACTTTTTGTCATACATGCGGTAAAGCACAGACAACAGTAAGCACACAAGGCATGGTTCCTTCAATGCCATCATCCCGTAAAACACCGATAAGAGCCAACCAGTTTTCCCCAAGTGCTTCTACGCGAACAATAAAAGTACCAGCAGCGTCTGCGACAGATACCATTACATGCGCTTCAAATACGCCCGCAGGGGTGGGGAGTAAGGGAAGGGTAGGAGGAGGCTCCCCCGTAAGCATTAGTCCTGGAGGCGAGGCACTTACTCTTTGTTCACCTGTATCCAACAGGTTTGATAAGAACGAGTTGTTAAACAGGTTGGATCGCGGGGGATGCGCTCAACAGGAAGTGGAAAAGATACGTATATGGATTCAAGATCATACAAATGATGAAGTTATTCGGGATATATATGGTCAAAGTAGCAGTTGTTATGATAAGACTTTAGATGCTATTTTTTTAATGCTTAACTCAGACGACTCAGACAACTCAGACGACTCAGACGTCGAAAAAGAGGAGTGTGTAATTTGCTCCGACGATCTTAGCGAAAATGACGACTCAGTGGACAACATGAAAGTGACGCTAAGTTGTCCATGCACGTGCTCCTATCATAACAGGTGTATATATGCATGGATGGTAAAAGACCCATCATGCCCTACCTGTAGAGCCAGCAACCTTTTTGTCAAAAAGCCGGACGGTACAGACCCACCAAAGCCTAATGTAGTTAACAAAGATAGCGAAGAACGTGTAAAAAAAGATCTAGAAAACTTGATTCAGCAGGTACAAGCCTGCCGAAGGAGTAGTAATACCAGCTTGGTTGCTAAGAAAATAGGGTGTAAGGTGGAATGCTTGACATTTTTAAAAGACACTGATGAATTTACTTTCCAACAAAAAAGACAAGTAATGGACTGGCTTACAGACAAAGATCCATATCATGCGTTCTGGTGCTATTCCTGCCGTCTTTCCTATAAACAATTTGTAAGTAGCGTTGTTGAAGAGGTGCGTCTGTCTATCCTACCTTCCACTTTCTAATGAGCGCGATCCCGGATCTGTGGGATAAATTTTGGCTTTAGAGCCATATATAGCTTACTTTGGAAATTTCAGATGCAAGAGATAGATAGTTTGGCTTACTTTCTTTTATATAAAGTTCTAGTACATGCGTTATCATTGCTGCATTTTTCTCATCCATGACTTCAATGTGGTCTAAAATATATCCAATACGCTGTAATTGATAGGCAGTATCGGTATCGTTGGCTAACTGTATAAGCTTTAGCCGATCCAAATTTTCAATCAACTCTGCGTAGACGGTTGCAATATGGTTTAAGCCACCAGCATGGTTGGGATAATTGAGTAAATCCAACATAACCAATTCTGGAGTTGCCACTTTAAGATAGCCTGTACCAACGATAAAATCTTTGGTTGGTAAGCCAAATATGGATTTTTTATAAATAAAGTCGATGGCAACGTCACCAAAAACCAATGGATGTTTCATACGTTTGTCTGAGATCACTTGGAATTTGGCTGGTTTTTGGTGTGTAGCACCATGGAACAATCCTGCGGTTAGAAGCGAAACATAATAATTAGCCCCTACATATTGCATAATCAAGGGTACCAATTCCTCTGCTGGCATAGAACCATGTGGCTGATTTTCAGGTGGAACTATGACATATAACCCCCTAGCTGAAGAAATTATATCTCCAGCCTTAAGCAACCGACAAATAGCTACCCTGGCATGATTGCATGAAACACGGAATTGCTCAACAACATTTTTGATCGTAAAACAACGCTTTCCCTCTTTTCGAATGTTTTTTATATAGGATTGTAAATGCATAAAATGGTCCTGTATGCGGTTAAAAACAACGTAACGGTTATAGTGTTTATACCCAATCGGAATCAAGATACGGGTTTTCATCTCGTCCGTACTGTAAACCGCGCCTTCTCTTTTTCCCCCTCTTTGCCAAACGTTTTCTATGCACTCCTTTTTTCAAAGGCGCCAGTGGCAGTACCGACTAGATGGGAATCTGCAACTTGAATTCGATCGAGTATATATGTTTTTTAGGAACTCAGCTTAAAAGGTTTATGATGAGTCCGTCATGTTCTTAAAATTACAAAATATGTAATTATACAAACATATGTACACATCACGCTCCTTCTTTTTTCCTACTTCTTTGGTTTTGATACGAAAGTACCAAAAAAATCAGCCGCTGGAAAGATAGGAGAGGGGGCGCTACGCAAGGCGCCTTGCGTAGCGCCGCATACGTATTTCTCTTTATGTGAGCACAATATGCTCGGGCAATAAAGTAGGTCCTCCGCTTAACCTGCAAAAAAGCTGTGCCAGAACGGCTACGTCTTGCATGCAATAATGGGTAATGGCATCTAGGTCTTTTTTGTGGTAATAGCAACTGTTTACTTGGCTTCCCTCCATGATCTCTTTGCTAGACGTAATGCCAAAAAGTGTAGCCAGCAAATGGAGCGATGTGAAACTTTTTCGGTCTCCAAATTTCCAAATTTCCATTGTATCCAAGAAGGGTACTTCCCATGGTTTCTTACCCGATACATTCAAGAGCGCAGGCAAGCAAATGTTGTTGACCAATATCCGTCTGCATAAATACGGAAAGTCAAACTCCTTTCCATTGTGTGCACAAAGCTGTAGATCGTGTTGCGGGAGCCGTTCCGTGAGTAGGGTTGCAAAGGTTTCCAACAACGTTTTTTCGTCGTGGTTGCGCAGTCCCTTGATGCGCAAGGTGTATGTGCCTTCTGCGTTAGGCGTCAGAAACCCTAGCGCAATCACAATGATTTTTCCAAATTCTGCATAAATCGCTGCTTGTTCGAAAAAAGACTGGGCTGCATCAATGGGTTCGCCCGACCTTCCTTGGAGCGTTTTGCTCTTTTTCCCAAAGGAGTTGCAACGGTTCTGGCAGATTTTCGTAACGCTCTGTGCACGAAACCGTTTCTATATCAAGAAAAAGAATATTTTTAATACAGGCGTTGTTCGGTTGTTTCATCTGAATCTTATACATTTATATAGTAAAATCGGGACCCGCTAATAGATTGAGGCTATTTGCAACGGCCTCAGCATAGGTTTCCGTGTACCACGGCAACAACCTACGCTTTGCTGCATGGGTACAACGTGCCACACCATTTAATTTAAAAATAAGGTACAAAAAAGCAGCTTTTTCTATATTTTCAAACCATGTATCGATTATGGATCACTTAAGCCCCAAAGATTTTATCCTCATACGAGGTGCCAAACTACACAACCTCAAAAACCTGAGCGTTGCCATTCCACGCAACCAGTTGGTGGTTGTAACCGGTTTATCGGGTTCTGGGAAATCTTCCTTGATTTTTGACACGCTTTTTGTAGAGGCACAGCGGATGTATGTTGAAAGCTTGAGTGCTTATGCACGTCAATTTTTAGGCAAGTTGCAAAAACCACCGGTTGATTCCATTCGAGGCGTATCGCCTGCCATTGCCATTGAACAGCGTACGGTGGGTACCAATCCGCACGCTACGGTGGGCACGGTTACGGAACTGTGCGACTACTTGCACTTGCTCTATGCCCGCATAGGGACAACTTACTCCCCCATAAGTGGCCAACGCGTACAAAAAGACAGCGTTTCGGATGTAGTTGCCTACATCAACCAGCAAACAGAGGGCACCAAGGCATTGATCCTCTATCCCTTAGAAGCAGAAACCCCATCCATCTTATGGGAGAAATTGCGTGTCGAGCAAGGCAAAGGATTCACACGGGTCAAACAAGGAGATGCCCTCTTGTGGATCGAAGACCTGCTAGCGGGCACACACACTTTGGTTTCCGACCAGCCTGTCTATGGCGTGGTAGACCGGATTGTCGTACAAAAAGACAACCTAGACAACCAACACCGCATAGCCGATTCGGTACAAACCGCCTTCTTTGAAGGCAAAGGAAATGCCGTGGTGGAAGTTATGGGCATTGCAACGAAACATTTTTCGGATCGTTTTGAGCGGGATGGGATGCTATTTGAAACACCTACTGTCTCCTTTTTCAATTTCAACACCCCCAATGGCGCCTGCAAACGGTGCACAGGGTTGGGGTACATTCTGGGCATAGAAGAAAAAAAAGTCGTTCCAAATCCTTCCCTTTCATTGTGCACAGGAGCCATAGCACCTTGGAACAGTCCTGTCATGCGCAAATGGTTAACTCCTTTGTTGGAAGATCCGTTTGCCTATGCGATCCCAGTAGACCTCCCTTATGATAGCCTCACGGCGCACCAAAAGCAGCTTTTGTGGCAAGGAACAGGGAATTTCAAAGGCATCGATGGATTCTTTGCTTTTTGTGCCAAACAAACTGAGAAAATGCAGTACCGCATGTTGCTGGCCCGTTACCGGGGCAAAACCACCTGTCCGGCCTGTCAAGGCACCCGCATGCGTCCCGATGCTCGGTACGTGACCATCCACCACCATTCCCTGGTAGATCTGTTGTTGGTGCCGATTCAGGAGTTGGTGCTTTTCTTTGACACCCTGCCCCTAACCGAACGAGAAACAGCCGTAGTACAAAGGGTATTGGTCGAGATTAAAAACCGATTGTGCTACCTTATGCAGGTTGGCTTGGGCTACTTGACGCTTGCTAGGCCCGTGCCAAGCTTATCTGGAGGTGAGTATCAGCGCATCAAATTGGCTACAGCACTGGGCAGTCCATTGTGCGGAACGATCTATATTTTAGACGAACCCACTGTTGGGCTGCACCCTCGGGATACCGATCGATTGGTGCAGCTATTGCTGGATTTAAAGCACCAAGGCAATTCCGTTATTGTAGTAGAACACGAAGAGCAAGTCGTTCGTGCTGCTGATTCGATCCTGGAAATAGGACCAGAAGCCGGTAGTGGCGGAGGCACACTAGTGTTCCAAGGCAGCGTGCAAGCCCTCTTGGCCGCTGCCCATACCCATACGGCCCAGTATCTGAACGGTACTGCTTCGGTGTCGTTGCCAAAGCAGCGGCGCAGCTGGCGCCATAGCTTGTGGATCCATAAAGCACAGCTGCACAACCTCAAGCAGGTTACCGTAGAAATTCCCTTGCAGGTACTTACCGTCGTCACAGGCGTCAGTGGATCGGGCAAGTCTTCGTTGGTCAAAGGCGTGCTTTATCCGTTGTTGGAACGACATGTAGCCCAATCGCGTGTAGCATCCGTGTCCTGCGACTGGATCAACGCCACCCTCACAGGCGATCTGCACCGCGTTGGTGCCGTAGAGTTGGTCAACCAACAGGCTTTGGGCAAATCAGGGCGATCCAATCCCGCTACCTACTTGGGGCTCTACGATCCCATTCGAATGCTTTTTGCGCAAACCAAGCTGGCCCGTTTCCGTGGCTATCAAGCCGGTCACTTCTCCTTTAACTCCCCAAAAGGGCAATGTCCTAGTTGCAGCGGCGAGGGAGAGCAAAAAATAGAAATGCAATTTATGGCAGACATCTACTTGCCCTGTGAAACCTGTAAAGGAAGCCGTTTTAAACCAGACATATTGGAAGTCACCTATAAGGGAAAAAATGTTGCTGCGGTCTTGCGTATGACGGTGGACGAGGCCCTTGTTTTCTTTGCAGGTGCGCCCGTTGTGTACCGTAAGTTGTGCGTGTTGCAATCGGTAGGGCTTGGTTATGTGCAATTGGGCCAATCGTCCAGCTCGCTCAGTGGAGGAGAAAGGCAACGGTTGAAATTGGCCTTTCATTTAGAGAAAGAAAGCAGCGACCAGCCTATGTTGTTTGTATTTGACGAGCCCACTACCGGGCTGCACATGCACGATGTACACAAGTTGTTGGTCGCCTTCCAGGCGCTCGTGCAGCAAGGACATACCGTGGTAGTCGTTGAACACAACATGGACGTAGTCAAAAGTGCTGACTGGGTCATTGACTTAGGCCCTGAAGGTGGAGCAGGGGGGGGGACAGTGGTGTTCACCGGTACACCAGAAGCACTCATCCAATGTGCAGAAAATCATACCGCTCGGTACTTGTGCGCAAAGATGGCGCGTGCGGCAGCACAGAAGGGGTTATAGGGACGCCGGACCTAGCTGCAGCAAAACAAAATGGTGCTTTAAATAAATTAAAATACCTTTCCAAGTAATTTGTTTGCACAATACAATTTTTTACTTTACTATTGTAATAGCGTTTTAGTGGAATTGCCTTAACCCGTGGCAAATGACCATGCAAATAAAGACAATACAGTAAACTTGCATTTTGTATAGCATTTGTTTATATTTGTATAACAATCTATATTCAAGGTTTATAAATATTAGTATTAAGTACGCATACACAATCAAATAAAATTTTATAAGGATGGCTAAAAAAATTGTAAATCATATACCTTCTCTATCTAGTCTTCTGTTGAGCGGTTTGGTAGTGGCTACAGCTACAAGCTGCGGTTGTGACAGCACAGAAACAAAAACTGCTACAGAGACACAAGCAGAAGCTCCTGCTCAAGCAAGCGAATCAAAAGCTACTGATACAGCAGAGGGAGATGGGAGCCAGGCTTCCGCTCAGTTTAAGCAAATGGGCGAAGAGCAAAGAAGAACGCTTGTAGAAGCACTCAATCTTGTGCTTGCCGACAGTGCTACATTAGAGACGTTAAAGAGGTCTCCTCTGGTTCACCCAGAGCACGAAATAGACAAGGCGGATAGTGATAAGCTTAAAACAATGGGCAGGGAATTGTGCAAAACTTTTAAAGCAAAGCCGTATGCAGAAGCAACTACCTTGCATGGATGGACTACATTCGACTGGAATTCTGCTAGTAAAAAAGTTGCACGCCTTAAGGCCTTGAATAAAATTGCTGAAGCCTACCAGCTTCCTTGTGACATAGCCCAGCGCATTGCTGTTGACTTGCTTCAAGGAGCAGATTTTAATGTCTTAGACGAGCTCGACAACCTACATGCATACGAGAAGGACGTGTTGGGTATGCACGATGGGCAAAATGTACTAAGGGCAGATCGCAAGTTTTCTCCTCCTTTAGAAGACATCAGGCAGTTTGGCACTACTGCAAAGTTTTTAAAGCTGCTTGGGGATGCGGCAATATCACCTGTATTAGGCCAGACATTAGCGGGCGTTGTGGTTAATGCGGGAACCCAAAATTTACAAACTGCCGCAGCAGGAAAAAGAGGGGGTGCGTGGGATGAAAAATGGAACATAAAATCAATAAAGGGGAGTAATTTGCCAGACATGAATGTGTTCTTGAACGGACAAGCTCCTTATACAACTGCACAACAGCCAACTTTTGGCCAACTTTTCTTTGCGGTTTTTAGTGGGGATAATTTTGGCTCAGGAGACTGTTTTAAAGTGGACGTGGACGCTGCTGCTTCTACTGTTAATGAAGTCAAGTTGCACAAGCAAAACCTAATGACCATCCTAAACGAAGCAAAAAAAAGCGAAGGTGATTTTGCTAAGTTCTTGGGAGTACGTCTAGAACGACAGGATTTAAAAGAGATTTTCCCAGTGGCTGATGCTACTCGATTTGAAGAGCTTCAGGAGTCTTTACAAAGTTTAAAAACGGGAGCCGATGCTAATGCTGCGCTTGATGCAACTGCAGTCACATCGACACTGAGGTTACTAAATGATATTTCTGATGAGTGTATAAGTGCTCTTGTGGGAGCAACAGCAACAGCAACAGCAACAGCAACAGCAACAGCAACATTGCAAGGCAGAATCGAGATCCAGACAGGGTACACCCCGGGGGGCGCCAATAATGCCCCTGCTACACTCGCTGGCGGTGCGGCTTGCAATACCATACATGCCTTCGTAAGATTTGTAGATGGCGAATTGGAGGCAATAAGAGGAAAGCTACTTGTAGTAAAGGTAAATGGTGAATATAAGCCTACTCAGTTGACCAAACGTTTCCAAAATCAAATTAAGGCCATGGAAAGTGCAATCTCCGCAAAAAATAAGGCGGCGGCTGTTACATATCAAGAGATAAGTGGAGAAGTTAGACCGACTTTTGACGTGGCAAGAGTACACGCTGTGCTGAAGGAAGCAGTAGCCGATCTTCGGTTGTATTTGCAACTGCCAAGTACCTTGCAGTCCGTACTGGCCATGCCAGGCGCAAAAGGAGCTGTGAATTATGCACAAGTCCTCAATATTCCGGGGCTCAGCAAACAGCAAGTGAGTCGACTTGATGACATTAGGATGAAGTTTCAGCAAAAAGTTGCTGCCATGCAGCCAGCAGCAGCAGCTCCAGCTCCAGCAGGTTAGTTGTTGGTGCTTAGCACTATCTTTATTCTAGTGAAGAAACAAAAAATGGGGGTTGGCTTTGGCTAACTCCCTTTTTGTATATACGTACCATCCCAAAAGCCTTGCAGTAGCACTTTTAATCAGGTGCCCCCTTGCTTTGAAACGACCGTACCATGAAGAACCCATCCATGCCCGTTCCGTTTGGCTCGCTTTGTGTTTCCTGCTTGCAGCCCAATGCAAGCGCATTGTCCCTACGGAACAGCCAAAGCCAAAACCCTACGACGTACCTGCTACGCCTCCACCAACGCTTCTACCTACTGAAACGCAATCCCCCAACCTTATTGTGCCTCCGGCAGTGGCTGCAGATCTACCTGCTGTTCCAGCTGGCATTCCCAATACAAAAGGAGTCTGTTACATCAATGCTACGCTCCAGGCCATAGCCGCCTGCTATGCAGGAGAAGTGATGGCACAACCGCCCAATCCGTTGCGTACCATTGTGGCAAAAATAAACCACAGTGCCGTTGTCTCGGAAACCGATCTAGATGCATTCCGAGCCACATTGCCAGCAGTGTATGCCGGAACTGCTGGGGGAGATGTGCCTGCCTTTCTAGAAGATTTGCACAAAAAGCATCCCTTTTTGTCAGAAATAGGCACGGAACAGCGGATCTACGTGGCTACCGATACTGGACTCGTTGTGCCCATTGCCCATGTGCAACCGATGCCTCTGTTGCGGATCTATCCACCCGAGGGCTCCATCCAGACCAAGCCCCTGGGGGCTGTTGTGTCCCTGGATCTAAGTGCCTTGGTACGGACCAATCAAGAGATGTTGGTCTACAACAGTGGTTTGCCCGTTGACGCAGCCCGCCACTACGCCCATGCAGCACCTGTGCCGCTTATCCCTTTTGTCCAAAAGAACAGCTCCTTGCTGGGGTCTAAAACCACAGCGGTAGGCTATCAACCTTTTGTTTTACAGACCACCTACACCCACTTGCC
>JAYTOH010000065.1:0-23993 GCA_043747895.1 Amoebophilaceae bacterium | reverse complement strand
GGATCCAAAAGCAAACGCATGGCAGCGCATAAAGCAGGCGTTGGCCCAACACCTTCCTGGAGGACAATTTCATATCCGCTCACGCTTTCGGGGCCCCACTGGTTCAAACGTTGCAGCAAACGCATGTCGCAAAAAGCCAATTGGTCGTCTACTTCTTTTAAATGGGTCTGATACAGACCGACAACCTGAAGCTTTCGGTACCGTGGAGGGAGCGTGAGCGTACGCAGGAGGACGGTATTGCCTATTTTTAGGCATAATCTTTGGGCAAGTGATGCGCTTATACAGAGTTCTTGTGGAATCTGTGGGGTAGATCGATTGGGCAATCTACCTGCTTGTAGGCAGTCTTGCAGGGAGCAGTATGCATGAGCTGGGTCCAATCCTTTGCATACAATGCCCTCCATGGCATCGGGGGTATGGATCAGCATGGGTTTTTGAACAAATGCATGGATCTGGTCTATGCTATGGGAAAACCGTTGCAGCAAAGGGGTCATCTGCTGTCGCAACAAAGGGGTTGCTTGCCTTGCTGGTGGTGTTGCACCCCGATTGACCCTGTTCCGCGGAGCAATGGTGAGGTGTCCACAAAAGGTGGTTAGCTTTCTTTTTATTTCCGCTTCAAACCCATGCATGACCATAGAAGCGACCAACATGGATGCCATACCGACTGCAATGCTAAGCACAACAATTGTATGTATGGCAACGGAGAAGATGCGCTTGCTTCGTTTGGTTACGCGGTGCGCAATCCGCACCATTAGGCAAATGGATTGAAAAAACGGCACCATATGGGTTGTGGGTTTGCTTATTAATAGTTAATAGGCCTGTGCAAAGAGCACGCGTCTGTTGGATGTTTTGCCTGTATAGATGCAACGGCCTTCTTCTACTGCGTCATTGTATGGAATGCAACGGATGGTAGCTTTGGTTTCTGCTTTGATCTTTGCTTCGGTTTCGGTGGTCCCGTCCCAATGTGCCAGTAGGAACCCCCCTTTTTGGCTGATCCGTTCTTTAAAAGTAGCATAGTCGTCGACTGCAATGGTGTTGGCTTGTTGGTAACGCAAGGCCCGCTGATACAACACATCCTGGATGTCTAATAGCCAGTGTACCACCTGAGCGGCGGCTGCTTCTAGGGGAATGGTTTGTTTTTCTTTGGTATCCCTACGTGCCAATTCAACCGTTGCTTTCTGTAAATCAGTTGGGCCTAGGGCTATACGAATGGGTACGCCTTTTTGTTCGTATTCGGCAAATTTGTATCCGGGTTTGCGGTTTTCTCGATCGTCTAGTTTGACACGAATGCCTTGAGCGGTTAATTGAGTCTGTAGGATTTTGAGTTGCGCCAGAACGGCTGTACGTTCGGCTTCATGTTTATAGATGGGTGCCATAACCACTTGTATGGGTGCAACTTTTGGAGGCAAGAGCAACCCGTCATCATCCCCATGCATCATCACCAGGGCGCCCATCAGACGGGTGGTAATGCCCCAAGAAGTTCCCCATACGTAGTCGCGTATGCCGGATGCATTGGTGAAGGTCACGTCAAATGCTTTGGCAAACCGTTGCCCCAAGTAATGCGCGGTACCAGCTTGCAATGCTTTGCCATCTTGCATCAATGCCTCAATGGTGTAAGTGATTTCGGCACCGGCAAACCGTTCGTGGTCGGTTTTGATCCCTTTGATCAAGGGCATTGCTAGGTACTCTCGTGCAATGTCGTCGTATACATGCAGCATTTGCAAAGCCTCTGCTCTGGCTTCTGCTTCTGTAGCATGGGCTGTATGGCCTTCCTGCCACAAAAATTCTGTGGTACGCAAAAAGAGGCGGGTACGCATCTCCCATCGGACTACGTTGCACCATTGATTCAGCAAAATAGGTAGATCTCGATAAGACTGAATCCAATTTTTATAGGTATTCCATATAATGGCTTCTGAGGTAGGACGCACAATGAGTTCTTCTTCCAATTTAGCGGTTGGGTCCACCACAATGCTGCCATCTGGTGCCGTCTTTAAACGGTAATGCGTTACCACGGCACATTCTTTGGCAAACCCTTCTACGTGACTGGCTTCTTTGCTTAAATAGGATTTGGGAATCAACAATGGGAAATAGGCGTTTGCATGTCCCGTTTTTTTGAAAGCGGCATCAAAAAGACTTTGTATGGTTTCCCAAATGGCATAGCCATAGGGTTTGATAACCATACAGCCGCGCACCGATGCAGCTTCTGCAAGCTCTGCTCGTTCAATGAGTTCGTTGTACCAAGCAGAAAAGTTGGACGATCGTGTGGGCAATGGGCTGGGCATGGGTTTAACAAGCGCTCTGAGGTCGTTGCAATGAAACCTTCTAGGGTTCATTTTGGTGTTATTTCCGCATGCAAACTTATACATATATATCTGCAGATGCTGCAGTTTTCTGTTCGGAAATGCCTAAAAGGGAACCAATACAAGGTTCCATGGCAACGGCTTCAGTTTGTGTATGAAATACAAAGAAAAACAAGCCTATAAGCCGGGTTCTGTAATGCATCCATAGATGCATTGCTTATCATTTATCTTGAGCTACAATCACTTGCAGCTTCTAGCAGTCTACCCGCATGCCCTTTCTTAGCAAGAAAAATAGACGAGCAGCCTATCAGATGATTGTATCTAGACATGCCTACTTGACCTTGCAATCCCTAAGGTTTACCCTGCCTCTAGTGTCACCACTAGAGCGGTGCGCTCTTACCACACCTTTTCACCCTTACTTTCAGCGATGAAAGCGGTTTGTTTTCTGTGGCACTTGCTGTCACATTGAGTTGCGCTCATGTGCCTTCCCGTTAGGAAGTAGGGTGCTCTGTATTGCCCGGACTTTCCTCTGTGGTACTTCTACCACCCACAGCGATAAGCCGGCTTGTTTTTCTACCTTCAAATAACGTAATTTCTGATTCAAAAAACAATAGAGGAGCGCTATTCCTAAAAGGAACGCCAGCATCACTTCGTTCTGAACGAACGCTCACGTGAAATTACTGTATGCTGTGAAACAGCCTGTTCCAACGCATGCCGCCCAAGCCCCCCTTTTTCCTATCGGAAGAGGCCAGGACCAATACTGCCTTCCCTACAATATGGTCTTCAGGAACAAACCCGATGTAGCGCGAATCTCTGGATTGATCGCGGTTGTCGCCCATGACAAAGTAGTAATCTTTAGAGAAAGTATAATATTCTATTTGTTTGCCATCAATCCAACAACTTTCTTGCGTACACTGCACTTCTTTATTCCCTTCAAATTGTTGGATGAGGTATCCATACAAGATCAGGTTGGTTTTATTGATGGGGATGGTCATGCCTTTTTTAGGAACGGTTAAGGGGCCAAAGTTGTCTTTTGTCCAAGCACAAGAGGAGTTCCAAGGATACACCTTTGGCTGAAACCCATCGGTTGCTTCTTCTTCTGGCTCTATGGCTTGAATGGACGAAGCGAGAACCGACTGGAGTTGGTTGGCTTTGTCGAACGTGGTATATATAACATAGCCTTTGTGATCAGGAACCGTTGACAGCATGAATTGTTTGATACCAGCTCGCTCAAAAAAAGCATGGGGAAACACCCGGTTGGTTTTCATAAAATATTTGTATTGAATGGTATGGATTGCTGTATCGGTCGGCATGTCATTGACATACAGTTTTTTATGTTTGATGTACAACACATCGCCTGGAAGTGCTACGCATCGCTTGATCCAATATTCACGCAAATCGACCGGGACATTCCGTTCTTCTGGCGTATTAAATACGACCACATCATTGCGTTTTACGTTCCCCAATCCAGGCAATCGGTATTGGGGCAATTGGATCCAGTCAAGATACGCTTTTAGCTGAGTACCAGGAATGATTTGATGCGTTATGGGAATTTGCAGGGGGGTGGCTGGTGTGCGGGCTCCATAGTGGAGTTTGCTTACGAATACAAAATCACCTGTTAACAATGTTCGTTCCATAGACCCAGATGGTATTACGTATAAGCCAACGATCAACCAACGAATGAAGGTTGCTGCTATAGCAGCAAAGAAAATAGAAGATACCCATTCTCGCATGGTATTTGTAAATGCTTGCCCCCCTTGCTTTTTTTTATGATCTGAGATTTTCATTTCTTCTTATCTGTAATCTGCTTGCTTAAAAATACAATGCTGCACAGTTTGAGGTTGTTGCAAGGAAACTTTTGCTATGGTTCAATTTGGTGTTATTGCTGTACGCAAACGCCATATATATATCCACATATGCTGCAGTTTTCTGTGCAGGAACACTTAAAATTGAATAAATACATTTTCCATTTGCAATGGCTTCTGCTTGTGCACCGGTGCATACTTAGTGCACAACTATGCCTTATCCGGACTCAAGATACAGGTTCCTATTTTGTCTGCAATGCTTTCACCTCTTTTTCTCAACAGTAGTACTTGATTTTTTGGTATTCTTGTATCAAGCCAAAAATACGGAGAAAGGAAAAAAGAACCATCAGTGCTTGATTTTTTTGTACTCTTGTATCAAGACAAAAGTACGGAGAAACAAAGACCGTTGCGTAAAGGATAAATCTGCATCATGCCGACCAAATATATGTCTGTATGGACAAGGCAAGCACCCTGTTGAGGGACTGATTGCACTGTACGCACCCTACTTTCCCTGATCACGACACCCGGGCCAATTGCAATATAACATAGTATGGGCGTCTTTTCCAAAAAAAATCGTTGATTAACGAAAGGATAACACAAAAAGCCCCCACTTTAGCACATTGGGTACGCATGTACTACGCATTTGCCCGAAAAAAAAGGCTCCTGAAAAAAATCTTGAATGGGATATGTGTGTATGGACAACAAAGGAACATGGGCGTTATCTGTTCCTTTAAGGTACAAAATACCGTTTTGAAGGTTGTTTTTGGATAGGGGACTGATTTTGTTTTGTACCCAACTATAGAATAAGGCCAAGTTGGCAACTCCCCTGCCCAGTACAAAATCGTATTGTTCCGTTACTTGCTCGCCTCTGCTGCAAGAAACTTGCACGTTCTGCAAGCCAAGTTCTGCTGCAATTATGCGCACCACCTTCGTCTTTTTCTCTACAGAATCCACCAAATGAAACATTGCTTCTGGAAATAGAATGGCCAAAGGAATTCCTGGAAAGCCCCCTCCCGTACCCAAATCCAATAGCTTGGTATGGGGGCAAAAGGGGCTAACTTTTGCAATGGCCAACGCATGCAATACATGATGCCCGTAAAGGTACGCAATGTCTTTGCGTGAAATAAGGTTTATGCGTGCATTCCAATAGGTATAGAGATCCCCTAACTGCTCCAAGAGACTCAATTGATGGGACGAAAGTGCTTGAAAGTAACGGTGTACAAGAGCTACAGAATCAATTTCTAGTGGGATGGTTACAGATGGGTTCATAAAGCAGTAGGGGATTATGTGTATGTGTGCACAAATGATTTTATTGCCAACGAATCATTTATGTATTAGAAACAGGTTCTTCTTCTTTTTGAATCGTTTCAAAAACAAAGTTGTGGTTGGTGTAAATGCACATATCTGCTGCTATGGTTAAACTTGCTTGAACCATTTCTTTTGCGCTCAAGTGGGGTGCATGTTGCTGCAATGCCATGGCAGCAGCTTGTGCATACAGGCCACCGGAACCAATAGCTGCAAGTGGATGATCGGGTTCCAATACATCACCGGTACCAGAGATTACCAAAAGTTCTTCTGTGCAGCTGGCTACTACCAGCATCGCTTCGAGCCGCTTAAGCATGCGATCGGTACGCCAGTCTTTGGCCAATTCAATTGCAGACCGTTTTAAATTGCCTCGATAGGTTTTTAATTTTTCCTCAAAACGCTCCAACAACGTAAAAGCATCGGCAGTAGAACCTGCGAAACCGGCTAGAATTTTACCTCCAAAAAGTTTCCGGATCTTACGGACGTTGCTCTTTGCAACCGTGTTACCCATTGTAGCTTGTCCATCTGCACCAATCACTACTTCTCCTTTGTGTATCAACAACAATACAGTTGTAGCTTTAAGTTCGGGTAGCTGGTTCGAATGCGTTGTATACATGTGCGTAGTAGGTTAAAAAGTATAAAAACGGTCTTGCTACGGTTACAGCAACATACGCAACGGTTGCTCTAAGAGGTCCTTTACTGTTGTTAAAAACAAGGCGCCTGTTGCTCCATCCACCACGCGATGGTCGCACGATAAGGTCAGATGCATCATATGTGCAGGGACCAATTGCCCTTCCTGTACAATGGGAACCTGTTGTATGGCTCCAACAGCCAAAATACAAGCAGCGGGTGGATTGATAATTGCGGCAAATGATTCAATGCCAAACATACCTAGGTTTGTCACTGTAAAGGTAGCCCCTGCATAATCAGCAGATGTAAGTTTCCGTTGTTGTGCTTTTTCGTTCAATTGTTTCACCTCTTCGCCAATCGCCACAAGTGGTTTTTTATCGGCAAACTGTACCACCGGTACGACGAGACCATCTGGAATAGCCATTGCTATGCCTATGTGTACGTGATCGTATTGTCTAATGCTCGTTTCCAACCAGGCTGCATTGATTTCCGGATGTTTGGCCAGGGCTAGTGCCGTAGCTTTAACGATACAATCGTTTACAGAAATTTTAGTGGCGGCATATGCATTAAGTTCCGGACGCAACGCCATTGTATGGTTCATATTTACCCGAAGCGTCAAATAAAAATGAGGAACTGTTTGCTTGCTTGCTGTAAGTACATTGGCTATCGTTTGGCGTGTGGTAGAAATGGGCATATCTTGATGCGATTCGGCATAGGCAGTATGGGACAACCTTGCAGTCCCTTGTGTAGGAGGTGTAAAACGATCGACATCTTTCTTAAGCACACGTCCTTCTGGTCCAGATCCCTCTATTTGCGTAAGGTCATATCCCTTTTCGGTTGCGCTCTTTTTTGCCAAAGGAGAAGCAAACAGTCGATCTGAAGGTTTTGTTTTCAAGTTCGGATGGGTGGATGCTGGTTCTAGTTTGACCACCGGTGTGGGCGACGTGGGCAAGGGAATGGGTGCAACTGCTGCGTTCGTAACCAATACAGTTGGTTTAACATCCTCTCTTGGTCCTGTAAGGAATGCTCCAATATCTTCTCCTGGTTCGCCTACAATAGCGATGATTTCGTTGATGCGTGCGGCGGACTTTTCGGCTATTCCTATGTACAACAGCGTCCCTTCTTCATAGGCTTCTAGCTCCATGGTAGCCTTATCCGTTTCTACTTCTGCCAGGATGTCCCCCACGGCAATGGTATCGCCTACACGTTTCAGCCAACGACTGATGATACCCTGTTGCATGGTATCACTCATTTTGGGCATTCTAATTACTTCTGCCATTCAACAAATTTTATTTGTATACAATATTTCCTTGACTTTTCTGATTTTCTCTTCTTTGTCAAATTTTTTTCATCTCCTTTGCTCAACAGCACTTGCTTTCTCTTTGGTCTTAATAAATGCACATAGGTAACAGGCCGATACTGTACGTAAGAACGGAAACATTATTCGGACTGAAAATACAGTTTCTTATCTTTTTGAATAAATTTACATATATTTTTCCAACTTGTATGAGATCTGTTCCGAAATCGACCCGTGACGCACGATCCGAAATCCCGCATCTTCATTCCGATCTAGTATATACGTTATAGGAATGAAGTTGTAGGTTTGAAGATCTGAAATCCGACATCTTGAATCCTATAGCGCATAGACCCCTACTTTGTTTTCAATTCAACCACCAACGCGTTCATTTATGCAATTCGAACCCCAATCTCTCGCCGGACTTTTGCTCCTAAAACCTACCGTGCACTACGACCACAGAGGCTATTTTGTGGAAACGTACCACAAAGAGAAATGGCTGAAAATGGGCATAGATGTGTCTTTTGTGCAAGACAACCAATCCTACTCTACGAGAGGAACGGTGCGTGGAATTCATTACCAGATTGCTCCTTATGCACAAGCAAAGCTCGTACGTGTGGCACACGGAACCATATGGGATGTTGTAGTGGATTTGCGTTCCAATAGCGATACGTTTGGGCAATGGCAAGGATACTTGCTTTCTTCCCATAACCACCACCAACTATTGGTACCCAAAGGCTTTGCGCATGGGTTTATTGCCGTCAGTAAGCAGGCACTTGTGGCATACCAATGTGACGCTCCCTATTGCTTTGAAGCCGAAAGAGGCATCCATTTTCAAGACCCTACGCTCCACATTCCTTGGGAAAGGTACGCCAAACCAAAACAGATCTCAACAAAAGACGCCAAATTACCGCTTTTTGTACGTGGAAATCCATACTATAGTGGCATACAATAGGTTGCTATACATCTGAGTTTTAAGATCCACCTGTTTGACCTTGTTGTAATAGAAACAACTTTTGGTAAGTCCCTCCCTTGTGCAGCAATTCCTGGTGCGTACCTAGTTCTACTATCCTCCCCCCTTCCAATACGATGATTTTATCTGCTTGTACACAATTGCTTAAACTGTGCGTCACCACGATAGAGGTTTTTTGTTCTACCAACGATTGCAACCGTTCGTGTAGGTTTCGTTCGGAAACAGCGTCCAATGCAGAGGTAGCTTCATCCAAGAGCAAGATAGATGGATTGCCCAATAGCGCCCTGGCAATGCAAATGCGTTGTTTTTGCCCCCCCGAAAGCATATCGCCATGCGTTCCAATGACGGTGTCGTATCTCTGGGGAAGCGTTAAAATAAACTCGTGGGCACATGCTACCTGTGCTGCTTTTATCACATCTCTTGTTGTAAATCCTGTTCTATTAAACGTGATGTTGTGCAAGACAGTATCGTGAAACAGGCAGGTTTCTTGTGTAACGATACCCATGAGCCGGTGCATGTCATCTTCTTTTAACTGAGACAGCGGGATACCATCTAGTGCAATGGTGCCACTGGTGGGTTGATACAACCCTGCTAACAGTGCCAAAAGCGTAGATTTACCGGATCCAGAAGCACCTACAATCGCTACTGTTTCTCCTTTCTGGATGGTAAAACTGATGTCGTGCAATATGATAGTGGAAGGTTGATAGGCAAAAGAGACGTGTTTAAATGCAATTTCACGTTCCAACGTAGCGATTGGCACATTCCCATCGGCTTTGGACACTAGGGAGGAATCGTCTAATAAATCAAAAATACGTTTCCCAGCGGCAATGCCTCTTTGAATACGACCAATGGACCTAGAAAGCATCTTAATGGGTATAAGTGACTGGGTACAGATAATAACATAGACAATGAACACACTAGCAGTAAGCGTGCTATGATTCAATAAAATCAAGCTGCCTCCATACGCAATTATAATAGAAACAGCTACCACACTCAACGATTCCGATACTGGTGCTGCCATGGATTCCTTACACGCAACAGCTTTATTGGTACATGTATACATATGGCTTTCTTTTTGGAATTTTTCTATAACATACTCTTGTGCACCAAATAGTTTTATGATTCGAATGCCGGTCAATGCTTCTTCCATAAGGTTCATCAGGTTTCCCAACGACTGTTGGGTTTCATCTGCCCATTTTTGCAACCGCTTGACGATGATGGAGAGGGTACTTCCCACAATGGGTAGAAACACAAATGCAAAAAGGGTAAGTTTGAAAGACATGTAACAGAGTACACTTATGTAACAAAAAAGCTGTGTGGGCTCCTTTAAAAATACCCGGAGCGTATCGGATACAGCATGTTCAATCTCCTGAATATCTGTTGTAATACGCGCCATAAGGTCTCCTTTTTTCTTATCTGTAAAGTATCCCAGAGGGCATTGTAGCATTTTTCTAAAAAGAGCCAGCCGCAAATTATATACGAGATTGATGCGCACTTTTGACATGGTAATACCTGCCACATACCTAAAAAAGTTGCTAATAAAAGTAGACAGTGAAAACAAGAAAGAGAGGATCAGTAGCACACCTATTTTACCGTAACGAAACAGCAGTTGTACAAAACAATAATGAAACAACTCAGTAACATAACCCAAGCCTATGTGCCATTTTGGTATTTTTTGTTGCGTTGCGATGAGTCGATTCAATTCTTCTTGGTTGAACAACACTTTGAGTAACGGTATAACCAATCCGTACGTAGCTAGTCCAAAGCAAATCGCAAAAAATATGCTTAAAAAATAATAAAAAGACAACTTCTTTAACGGCCCTGCGTAAACTAAGATCCTGGAATAAACTTTCATGAAAACATAGGGTCTATTAGAGCTTGTTTATAAGTTGTTCTGAATGGGTTTTACACCTAAAAATGCCTCAACCAGCAGTGTGTTCAGAAAGCATTCTATTAGATGGATAAGCCAATTTACAAATTGTTGTGGTTCACTCCGTCCACAAAAAGTTCGCTGGCTATTTTATCAGCCACTAATTTACCACTATTTGTTAGCAATAGCTTGTTTTGGTCCAAATAAGCGAACCCTCTCGCAAGGATTTGGTCAATGTAGTCTTTTTGAATCGCCATAAGGTTAACAGCATAGGTGTTGTACAGCCAATCAAAGTCACATCCCCAACACGTTCGTATACTGGTCATGATGTACTCATTTACGTGGTTTTCTACCGTTAACAACTCCTCTGTACACGGCACAATATCTTTTTGAATGGACTTGACGTACAATGCATTGTTGGCAATATTCCAATGCCTGTGTGTGCCATTGTACGAATGTGCACCCGGCCCTATACCCAAATAGGGGCCTTTCTTCCAATAATGCGCGTTGTGCTCCGAAAACCGACCAGGTTGGCAGAAATTGGCTATTTCATAGTGTATGTACCCTTTTTGCATCAAGGTTGCCAGACATTGTTCAAACTGCTGGGCAGCAACTTCTTCTTCTGTTTCAATGAGTTTGCCCTGTTTGTGCCAATGTCCAAATGCTGTTTTGTCTTCAATGGTTAAACCATACGCAGAAACATGCTCCGGTGCAAGCGCAAGTGCTTTGTCCAAATCGACTTGCCAATCCAATGCAGTGGCAGTAGGAATCGCATACATAAGATCTACGTTTACATTGTCGAATGCGGCCACGCGTGCCCATTCAATGGCTTTTTGCGCTTCGAAGCCAGTATGTGCACGATTCATAGAACGCAAGACACGATCGTTGAACGATTGAATTCCAATGCTAAGCCGATTGATGCCCATACTGCGCCAGCCCTTTAGCTTCTCAAGCGTAACATCATCTGGGTTGGCTTCTAGCGTTACCTCTGCCCCTACAGCTACAGGAAAATAGGTAAAAATGGCCTGCAACAAACGTTCCATTTCCAGCAAAGTAGCCAACGATGGCGTTCCACCTCCAATATAAATCGTCGCAACTGGCATAGAACCAAAATACGATTGCCTCAGTAAAAGTTCTTTTTGCATGCTCTCCAGTACAACTGCTTTGAATGGAAGATGTGTACTAAAATGAAAATTACAATAATGACAAGCTTGTTTGCAAAATGGAATGTGTATGTAAAGTGCCGCGCGCTTTTTTTCTACTTCCGGATTGAATAACATGTTATTTGGATAAAAAACGCAACTATCGTATCTTCGTTAGAAGTTAACATACCAGATGCAGCAAAATATGCTGATACGTTATCAATATACAAATAAACAAGTTTAAAAAAACCGAAACAGCAGTCAATAGGCCTCTTGCAGAACGCGCTTATGCTGAGGAATTTGTAGAAGACACGGGCTAGATGGGAAGTCCAGCAGCTTGCATCCGATTGGGTATATACATATCGCACCAAGAAATTTCATCTACGAATGCCCTCATTTACCTAAACTTACTCATAAGATACGATGCATATAAGCCAGCTATCAACGCCTGTTTTACAAATTGGATGTATTGCTTCTTGGGATTGTAAAAAGCATTTGGTTGAACTTATTTTAGTCTTCATATCCATTTTGGCACATGTTTTGGATGCCCATCAACACATATGGGCCCGGATTTTAGTCTTCCCCAATTTATTGTTCAACCTATACATTTATACAAATAAACAACTCTACGGAAAAGTAATATACAGCTTGGGTACAGTTTTTTTTCACCTGTATGCTTATTTGAAATGGAAAGGAGGAAAAACCCGTCCGCCTGTGCAAGTAAGTAGAACAACCCCTGCCATGCTTACGCTGATCATGGGTCTTGGTTTCATAGGAGCACTTTCATGGTGCTGTCTTATAACCCGATACGCGCGCATTCCTCTATCTGCGATTTATCTCGATGCTTTTTACGCTTCTTTTGGTTTTGTGGAAAAATGGCTGATGTCCCATAAAAAATTAGAACGATGGATTTTAGCACTCTTGCGTTACCCAGCTTTTGCCATTGCCTGTTATACAACAGGATCACTGATTCTTGCTGTACACCAAATTATACTGATCTTTATAGCAATCTATGGCCAAATAAAATGGCACAAAACCTATAAGAAAACATAAAATAAAATAGATGTGTACGCTAAAGGAGTGCATAGAAAGCCTGTAGGCAAAGTCGTAGGGACGCAATCCCGCATCTTCATTCCGATCTAGTATATATAGGGGGTAGCCGGAAGTAGGGAATTGCCTGCTCAGGCAAAGCAACTGTAGCTGCGGATGCGACCTATGATCTTGTGGTTCAAAAAAGTGGTGCATCGCGGTTGGCAACCCTATTTGGACAATGAAGGAGCGCAAGCAAGCGTCACACTACCTTAAGGTGCTCAATGATAAAGTTTTGCCGTTCGGGGGTATTTTTACCCATATAAAACGCCAAGAGGTTTTGAAATGGCGTATGGCTGAACAGCGTTACAGGAGACAACTGCATGCCTGTACCTATAAAACGGGCAAATTCATTGGGAGATATTTCGCCTAAGCCTTTGAAACGGGTAATTTCTGCTTGAGCACCTAAGGCGTGCATGGCGGTTTCTTTTTCCTTCTCGTTGTAACAATAATGTGTAACTTTTTTGTTCCGTACGCGAAACAATGGTGTTTCTAATATGTACAAGTGCCCATGCTGGACCAATTCTGGGAAAAATTGCAAGAAATAAGTCAGGATCAGCAGTCTAATGTGCATGCCATCCACATCGGCATCGGTAGCGAGCACAATTTTGTTGTACCGAAGTCCTTCTAGGCCATCGACAATATTGAGTGCGTGTTGCAGTAAGTTTAACTCTTCGTTTTCATAGATCAACTTTTTAGATTGTCCAAAACAGTTTAAGGGTTTGCCTCGCAAGGAAAATACTGCTTGGGATGCAACATCCCGGGATTTGGTTATGGAACCGCTTGCAGAGTTGCCTTCTGTAATGAAGAGTGTGCTTTTGTCTCTATGTATGTGTTTGGAGTTGTAGTGAATGTGACAATCTCGTAACTTTTTGTTGTGCAAATTGGCTTTTTTCGTCTTCTCCGTTGCTATCTTTTTGAGGCCTGCAATCTCTTTGCGTTCTTGTTCAGAGGTTAGAATGCGTTTGTGCAACTGTTCGGCTACAACTGGATGTTTGTGTAGGAAATTATCCAATTCACTTTTAATAAAATCCATGATAAAACTCCGCACACTTGGACCTTCGGGGCCCATGTGTTGGGAACCCAACTTGGTTTTGGTCTGAGACTCAAAAATAGGTTCTTGTACTTTAATGGCCAATGCTGCTACAATACCACTGCGGATGTCGCTGACGTCAAATTCTTTTTTATAAAACTCGCGTATGGTTTTTACTACAGCTTCTTTAAAGGCATTTAAATGCGTTCCGCCTTGTGGGGTATGTTGCCCATTTACAAAAGCATAATATACTTCGCTTGATAGATCGTGGTGTGTAAGAACCAACTCTATATCTTTCTTTTCCAAATGGATTGCTGGGTATACACACGCTTCTGCATTTGCTTTGGTTTGCAGCAAGTCTAGGAGTCCATTGCGCGAACGGTATTTTTTACCATTGAATACAAAAACAAGCCCCGTATTTAAAAAGGTATAGGTTGCAATTTGCTCTTCTAGAAACGCCTCAACAAAGGCAACCTCGTTGAAAATAGCAACATCGGGCTTAAATACAATGTATGTACCATTGGGTTCTTGTGTGGGCATAATGGCTGTCTCCGTTTGAAGTATGCCTGCAGCAAATGTAGCTGATCGGGTTGCTCCTTCTCGAAAGGATTGGACCTTAAAGTAACTGGAAAGGGCATTGACGGCCTTGAGCCCTACTCCATTTAATCCTACAGACTTCTGGAACGCTTTGCTGTCGTATTTACCTCCTGTATTCATTTTGGCAACGCACTCTACGAGTTTTCCTAATGGAATGCCTCTCCCAAAATCTCGGATGGTAACTTCTTGATTGGCTATTTTTAGTTCAATTTGTTTGCCATATCCCATGACAAACTCATCGATGCTGTTATCCACAGCTTCTTTAAGCAGGATGTAAATACCGTCATCGGGTAGACTACCGTCTCCTAACTTTCCAATATACATGCCGGGACGCAATCGGATGTGTTCCTGCCAGGTTAAAGAACGAATGTTTACTTCTGTATAGTGTGGTGTAGACATACGGTTAATTTTTCAAATGGCCTCCGTTTAAGTCCGTTGCAATGAAATCTTTTAGGATCCACTTTGGCGTTATTTCTGTAGGTAAATCGTAAATAACGTAAAATCTAGTGAAAAATTTATATTTGTGGTAGGAGCTTGTCCAAGTATGTGACAAGGAAAAAAAGAAATGCACACATGGGTGCCCAAGGGGACATAAAATTTGTACGGATGCAAGAAAGCAACAATACAGAAGAACTGCTCATAAGAGTAGATCGATTAGACGTTATACAAGGCAGTATCAAGAAATACCAGGCGCATTTATTGGATACGATTCAGCAAGGTATCGTACATAGGGCTTTTAGCCTTTTTCTTTTTGATGAAGCCAACAGGTTACTGGTACAACAACGCTCCAAATACAAGTGTGCCTGGCCATTGCATTACAGCAATAGTTGTTGCAGCCATCCGCTTTATATGGAATACGAAATGGAGGATAATGACCATCTAGGCATCAAAAGAGCTGCCCGAAGAAGATTGAAACAAGAATTAGGTATTCCAGAAAGCATGATCAACTTAGACAATATAAAGCTAGTGGATAAATTCTTTTACACGGCTATAAGCAATGAAACCTATGGAGAATCTGAATTAGATTATATATTACTACTGAGAAAAAATGTAAATACGACAGTAAATGAACAAGAAATCAAAAAAATATGTTGCGTTTCTAAGTCCAATATGGATGCATTTCTAGCAACGCATCAGGTAACTCCCTGGTTCAAAATGATCATAGACCGCTATCCTATTTGGGAAATGCTTGATGCTTGATAAAAACTTTTTGACCAATCATATTGAAGCCTCATCTTAGGAGGCTAGAGGCAAGGGGCATGTGCTCGGCAAGAGCAATATTTATTTCAAGTAAAAAGCAGATCATTCCGTTAAGGTGGACCTGTCCTCTAAACGGTGTACATATTTTTTTGGTTGTATATTTATCTAAACCATAAATAACGCGATTCGGGATCATAAATATGATGTATATTTTTGACTTACAGAGGTATAACCTGATATTCCGAACAAAAAAATTAAATCTTTTATTTATTATTTAGCTAGTTTTCAATAAACTAAATATTTTTCAAGAATCTTTACATAAGGAGATTTTGTAACAACACTCCCAAATAGGACGTAAGTAGTAGCGTGATATGCTTATCTATTCAGGATAACGCATCGAATACAAGACCTTACTTCTACCTTAATCCTTTACCAATCGCGTTGCGGCCTTTTACAGATCTTTGCCGTAGCTATACTATATCTACAAACGTACGACTCACGCTATTATAGATATGGGACGAGAGATTTTTTTCACGTCTTGAGCTTCTTTTTTTTAAAGTGTCAACAAAAGTGTGTAGCTCCCCTCTTTATTGGCATCAAAGGTTATGGTGTTTTTGAAAATAGAGCCTCGCTTATACTCAGAATTATCTATTTTAAAGCCCTTTTTGGGGCTAGAGTTCTTGTTTCCAGATTTAACCATCTGTACGTTTAAAATTTTATACTGTTCTGCGTTTTCAAGCTCATAGTCAATTTTTATTTTTTCTCCTACTTTGCAAATAAGCGTGTTGTCCTTATTCGATCCTTGATCGTCCTCGCTTTGACCGTTCTGTGCATTGGTTACTTCTTTAGGTTCAACTGGCTTTTGCTTCATCCCCTCTTGATTAATAACATGATCTGTATTATTTTCAACAAATTCTTCCTCGTTCCATGCTTCCTCCTTGCACACAACTATGTCACAAGTGACCAGTTGGTTGGTAGGCTTACTGTTAACGCCTTGTTTGCCTATCCTGACGGTTAAGGTATATATGCCAGCCGTTAGTGTTGATGTAGGATGTACGTTCAAGACAAATCCAGATTCAGGAAAAAAACAGGGTTGGTTTTGCTCGATGCAATGCTTTAATCCAAATTGGTCTCGATACGGAGTTAGTACTAGGTGCTCTTTTTATAGATACCGATTTAACTACATAACCACTTGTATTACCCGATGCTTGAAGCGTGAGCTGCTTTTGTTCCCCTGTTTGGATGGCAATACGCTGCTCTTTGAAAGAAAATATGGGTGGTTTTTCGCTAGTTGAACCAGATGCATGCGTCTGCTTCGAGCCTGTTGCTGTACCCCCAGATTGGCTTGCTTGCTGTGAAGTACTTCTTGCGGATGTGTTTGCCTTTTTGCCGCTTCCAGGTGTAACAACAGGTTGCTCGCCTTGGGTGCGCTTCGGGGATGGGGCGACAGTGGTGGACGACAGTTTGGATGCAAGGGTCACTGTCGCTGGCTTGACTGCTCCAACGGCTGATTTGCTTTTCCACGTTCCAGCTCCAAAAAGGCATACACAAGCAAGCCAGGCAAATGCATTCCAATGACGCACACTACCGCCAGTTGCGTGGGTATGGAAGGGTGCCATCAATAGATGCATCATCATAGTTGTTTGGTTTCACCATATTGTATCTCCTACTTATTGATAACAATATCTCTTGTTTGAGCGTAGACCTAACCAATCCACTCGGTTAGGCCCCTCCTCAGCACCGGACTTGCGTCATTAATCTCTACAGACTCGCTGACGCCTGAGACCCCGCTGGTTGAAGCTTATTGGATTTTCGCTAGTTTGACCGTTAATCTTCTTTTGCTTGCTCTTATTGTGCGCGTATCAGCTTTCACGACACATATGGCCTATCGAGGCTATCACATTCACCATTTGGTTTTGGCTCGAATGGGTCACTTGTCTACGCTTCGTTTGGCAGGTTACCTAATCAAACGCAAGACTCGTTATATGGTAGCGTTAGCTTCTACTTTCCATATCACGACTTTCACCTGAAAGACGCATGCACCTTATCTTGGCACACCACAAAAGTAAAAACAGCTATGGTACAAATCCTGGGTTGCTTCCGGTTCCTATTGTGTGTCATATGAACACATGAAGCAAAACTACCCCATAAAAACGCTACGACTAATTTACACTATTACGGGAACATGCACAATAGACCTGTTGCGTAAGTCATTTTACGCATACATAAATGGAATTATGGAAAATTTGGAAAATACTTAAAAATATGACTTCATATCATGGCTTCTAACAGGAGATCTCTGATTAAGTCCTATCTGGAAACCCCAAATTTTAACATCAACTGTTATTTTAAATAAATGTCGTAAGTAAAATTATGCATTTATACAAATCCTTTAGCTGCGGAATATGGGTATCGCCATTTAAGTGCTCGTAAAATGTTTTAAGTATCATTTTCGCTTCAAAAGATGTTGTGTTCATATCAAACTTCTATTGTTCATGCACACCCTCCTGCCCAATTCGTTGTGCCTTCAAAATCAAGCACGGTTGATTGTACATACTTTTCTAAATCAAGCAAAACGACCTGTTCTCCAAATAAGTGCAACACCGCTCTGCTCAAGGAAACGGTTTGTTGTGTGGCCATAAAACAATCAGGAACCTTTTTTTGGGTTGTATTCAAAAGGTTGTTTGCCAAAACGAATGCTTTGACAGCTCTTGCCGTAAGCTGTGCTACATCCATGATTTGGATCTTGGTATTAAACTGCTTTATAAAGAAATTTCTGAATGCTTTTTCTAAAAATAAGTAATGCGTACAGGCTGGAATAAGCACTTGCAGCGACTGAAAAGGTAGTTGCTTTAGGCAATCGTTGATTGCGCTTTGGTCCAACTTTTTTCCATCAACCCAAGCTTCTACCATGGGTGCCAGTAGCGGGGTAGCCAGTGTGGAAAGCGTCAGATTGGTAGCGCACAATCGGGCCTGATACAGGCCACTGCGTACGGTATGCTGCGTACCAATAAGTCCAATGTGGACATCCCCTTTGTGCTCGAGCAGGTGTGTGATAACTGGATCAATTACATTCAATACCTGGATCGGATTATCCATCTGTTGAAGATAGGCAGGCAAAAAACGATCTGCGACAGCTGTAACGGTATTGCACCCCAAAACAAGTAGTTTGTACTGCTTAGAGAGGCAAAAGTGGACTACCTGTAGTAGGTAGCTGCGCAACTCGACTTCTGACTTATCTCCATAGGGTAGGTTTTTGGTATCTCCGATGTAATGAAAACTTTCCTGTGGCAAAAGCGTTTTGAGCGCTTTTGTAATAGCTAAGCCGCCTACCCCGCTGTCATAAATCGCAATTGGCGCAGCAATAGAAACGGAATTGGATACAAACACGTTATATTTTTTAGGCTAATAGATCCGACAGGAACCACAAGAGAAGGAGTGGGCCCACCAGGACTTGAACCTGGGACCTGCTGATTATGAGTCAGATGCTCTAACCGACTGAGCTATAGGCCCTTTGCTACTCGCATACAAGGTGCATGAGCAAAGCATTGATGCACAACCTTGTACGAACAATATTACGTTTTTTTTTCTAAAAAAACGAACTTTTGACGTTCTATGAGTACATTTATACGCTATAGGAGGAATGAAGTTGCGAGCGTGTGCCCCTACGACATGGTCCCTCTTGCTCTTGTACTTTTGTCTGGATACAACCATACCAAAAATCAAGGGCTGATTGAAAAAAGGAGATGGAAAGGAAAATATTTGACAAAGGGGAAAAGAAGAGAGGGAACGGTTTGTAGTATGGACTAGCAAGGGAACCCGCATCTTGCATCCGATTGGTTTATACATGCTAGCATGGCACGAAGGTAGGGAAAAAAGCCGCGTGGATGCCTGTTCGATAGGGTGGGCATAGAAGATGGCTTATCAAGAAGCTAACAAGCATCTGTTCATATGATTTTTTATACCTATTTGTCTACACCTATAGGAAAATTGTTGTTGACTTCCAGCAACGATACGCTCACCGGAATATACAGTATGCAACAAAAAAACAGACCCATCCCAACAAACGAGTGGGAGCAAAACGATGCGCTTCCAATCTTTAAAAATACTGCCGTTCAATTGGAACAATATTTTGCCTCAAGATTGGTTGTGTTTACCATTGCGTATACCTTACAAGGTACGCATTTCCAAAAATGGGTATGGGAAACATTGCAACACATTCCCTATGGACAAGTCATCAGTTACAAAGCCTTTGCAGCCTTAACCGCTTACCCCAAGGCAATTCGAGCAGTGGCTTCTGCCATTGCTCAAAACCCATTGTCTATTTTATTGCCCTGTCATAGGGTAATCCGTAGCAGCGGCACATTGAGCGGCTATGCATTAGGATTGGAGGTTAAACACAAGCTGTTGCAGTTGGAACGTCTGCGGGTTGCTAAGGGGCCCATCATAACAGCTTTTTAATTTTCTGGATCCTTACGGTCTTTTTTGATAAAAAAGCACGCTGCTTTGTTTGGATGCATGCAGGGCTTCTGCGTCGGTAATCGGTGTTGCTTTTTCGTTATGTACACAATACCATTTGTTTTCTAATTTTAGAAATGCTACTACGATACGGTCTAAGGGATTATTTTCGATGCGTTCCGTAGAGACCAAAAAAGATTCTAAATCAAATATATATGCTTTAGAGAAGCCCCCAATAGGGTCTTGCTGCATGGTAATGGAGGCCGTTCCACTTAAATTCACTGAATTCCAAATTGATTTGTTTTTTATGCGTACTGAATTGCGTTCCAATGCGATGCACAGTTTTTCGGGTAGATGGTCTATGGTTTCCCTTTCGCTTTTGTGCTTCCGCATCCATCTACTTATATCCACATCGGTTTTTTGATCCAACGGTAACGCCAAGCAAAGGATAGAGCGACTAAACCAGTTGGTAACATTTGCGCTTCGTTTGCTACCATACGCAGCATATGGGCTGTATGCTGTATGTCTCACTTCCCCTAGAAAAGGGACACATTCGTGTAGCGATTGTAAAAAAGCCACTACATCTTCTTCATGGGTACTGCTTTTGTATGGCTCTGGTAGGGTATTTCGCAAGGCATGGAGCAGACGTAGGTATTGGTCTGTGCTGCACTTTTTTCCCCCATTTAGGCATGTAACCAGTTCCTTCAAGGGTTGATTTCTGCCTTTTGAAACCTCCTCCGCATACAATCGGGCAAGCACCTGTAATGTAGCATTGAGGTAGCTTGTTCCCTCTTGGGCTGCAAATCCCCAAACAGACTGGTTGGGTAATGGAGCATGTATGATAGGTTGCGCTTCCGTTGGCCGTTCAACTGGAAGGAGATCGGGCTCGGTCTGTGGTGCACTCCGTTTGCAAGTTGCAGCAGTGAGGAGCAGACATGCAACCAGTAGCCCCTCTTTTCTTTTGATAAAAAGTATATTTAAGCGACAGATCATAACACACGCATTTCAAAATGATGCCATATAATTTAGTTTGATTACACGCATTTAGAGCTCTTGCCAAAGTTTACAATATCGAAATCCGAGTAATAAGAGATAAATGAAAAAAAATTGATAACCCGCAAAATAAAGATATGGCGTGACAACAACAGCAGTTACCAATCCGATTAAAATACCTGCACGATATCCTTTCCGACCAAACCGGTGTTCCAATAGATACTGTACCAGCCATCCCCCATCTAGCGGCATAAGGGGCAATAAATTAAACACCAGCCATATACTATTAGAGTATTGGATAAGCAGGATAAAATAGGTAAAATAATAATTGAGCCCATGCGTAATAGGTAGCAGCAAGCAGGCTGCTATCAGCAGGCATCCTTGCAAAAGAGGACCTGCAAGGATGATAAAAAAATCTTGTTTCGCAGTTAGGTTAGACCTATTAAACACGGTCTTTCCACCAAAAGCATGCAGCGTAATCATAGGGTCGGCACCAAAAAATAATGCTGCCTTTGCGTGTCCATATTCGTGAACCAATACACTCAAGACAATCACGATGGCTAATAGAATACTTTCGCGGTAAGGTATGCCTACTGTACCCAGAACCAAAAGCAAAAAGGGCCAAAAACTAAAATCAATGTGTACAGGAATTTTAAAAAATCTAAAATTCAAAGTATATAAGGGTTAAGATGCCTGTTTCTGTGTTAGGCAGCGTGTACTATAGAACAAAAAAGGATTCCTTGAAGGCTGCTAACTTTTTACACCCTATAGTGCGTCGTAGGAGCCACAATCCCGCCTCTTCATTCCGATAGCAGGATATATTTTCGAGCCTATTTCTTGATGATTTAAAGACAGTGCACCCTTCCTAAGGTAGGCAATTTTAGCGGATTTATCATCCTCCTATGCTTTGGTTGTCAAAAAAGGTAGTCGCTCGACTTGAATAAATCCAAAATAATTTGTAGAATCCTTCTATGAAGATACACTATAAGCATGCAAATATGGACGTAGTTTTGTTTTCATGGTTTAACGTCCGTTTGGGATTAAAAAAAATCTATTGGTTTGTAAATCAATAAATTTTTATATAACAATGTGCTATTATCTCACGTAGTAATGTTTAATTATTGACAAATCAATTTTGTATATTTTTTTAAAAAGAAAACATCAAAAAGAACTACAGATTTATATAAGTTATACGTCTGTAAATCACAAATATGCATCATATTTCTAATCCCGAAATCACATTCGGCTTAGAACCTAAGCTTGTACAAACAAAAAACAAAAAAACAATTGTATGCTTACCAACGCCATAACCACAGCAATAGAATTTCTTTATTCTTATTTAAGGTTAATTTATAGAACAAAAAAATGCATTCGAACACGAATACAAATCGGACTGTTGTTGCCCTGGTTGGTCAGTCAAAGTGACTGTGGCAGTAGAAAAAGGCCAGATTTTACCCCTTCTGCTCCACCCCTTGTAGAGGGTCCATATCAAAACCAACCTCCTACTAAGCATGTGCCACGAGCATTGCCTCCTGCTATCCATCAAGGGCCTACACAGGATGCACCACCGAGCTACGAAGAAGCAATGCGAAACGATCAGAATACCCCCCCCCCTTCTGCTAACCGAATTGATACCAAAAACGCCTCTACGGAATACGATCTGCCAAACTGTGAGGAACCAATTCCCATAAAAAAACAATACGAAGAACCCCGTTCCATAAAAACCAAACAAGAAGCAAAAGAAGCTGCGGAAGACCGGCTTAAAGCAGCAAAAAAACTAGTCCTTAAATGCTTTGGTTATGAAAAGAAAATAAATGGCAAAATAGAGGCTGAACAATGGTGGGAAAAATTTAGCCAGGGATGGTTTGTAAAAAGATGGATAGGCAATTGGATGTTGGAAAACAAACGCAAAGGGAAAGCAGGCAAAGCAGGGCAACTAAAAGCAGCATTGGAACAAGCATATGATTACCTAGATAATATGGAGCAATGCATCAATCGTGCTCGAGAACTAGGGTCTAAGAAAGCATATAAAGGCTTAACCAAACGAAAGCACAAACTAGACGGTCAACTATTGAACATTCATAATGCCATGGCTGAACACGTCACACCAATAGGAGTAGGCCGTACGGCAGGCAAGCAAGTTAGGCCAACACATGGCAACATACCTCCTGTTCCATTCCGGTAAAAGGGCTGTCGCGTACGTGATTTAAACGCAAGAGAACAGAGCATATACGCTATAGGGATGCAGTTGCAGGTTCCAAAACCTAACCCGTACTACACAACATGCGCCTTTGAAAAAAGGAGTGCATAAAAAGCATGCAGCCCAAAAGGGAAAAAGCAGCGTATGTATGTCTGTGAAACAAAGCTTAACGATAGCAATCGGTTACCCACACGTGCACAACGGTACCCAATAGAACCTTCGTTTCAGGACATGGATTTTGCTGAACAACCTTACCCACAGGCATTTGGGGTGCATGTATGCGATGCACAACACCCACCCGCATGCCTTGCTCAAGCAGCAACAGATGTGCTTCCTCTAGCGGTATCTCGGTTACATTGGGAACGGTCACCATTTGTTTGCCAAGTCCTGCTGCTACTACCAAATCGATCGAAGCTCCCCAATGGATCGGTTGACCGGCAGCTATTGGTTTTCCATTATGCCACTGCTCCAACACGGTATGCTGTGTCACATCCGGAACATAACTAACGTTGCCTAATTTTAGATTCTTATTGGTTAAAAGCAATTGCGCTTGCCGGATAGATCCTTCCAAAAGGTTTGGCATTGGGACTAAGGGAGGATGTTCTGCATTCAAGGTCAAATAAATTTTACGTACTTCTTTGACCCAAACACCCGCTGAAGGGAATTGTTGCAACACTGCAAAAGGAGGGATTTGGTCCGAATATCCCACAGTATCTGTTATAACGTAATTCAATCGATGTTTTCCCAAACATGCATCCAATTCATCCAATTTTTTGCTTGTTAGGTCGGGTACCTGAACCAATTTCCCTTGCTTTGTAACAGCAGGCAAAACAAGATAAAAGAACATACAGAGTAACGCCAGACTGAAACATGCCATATAGCAGAGGTTTTTGAATATGTATTTTAATCTTTTATCCATCTTTTGTATGGGTTGTGATCAAGTTTACAAGAACAACCTAAAAATAAAACATATTTTTATACCCATTGAAAAGAGCAAATCGCCCTAGGGTGTTAGGTACCATAAAGAACTGGTTTGGATCAAAGTTAAATAATTCGGGAGAGACTTCCCATTCTTTTTGAATAAATTCCCATGGAGTTTTTCCGTGT
>JAYTOH010000064.1:0-18749 GCA_043747895.1 Amoebophilaceae bacterium | reverse complement strand
CACCACCCCCTCAAGATGGCGTGTATACCAAATTTCACCACATGCGCAATACATCCTTGCAACTCAGGTACCCAGGGGTACTTAAAAAAAGAAGATCAAACAATTTAAGCAAAATAACCCTTTTTACCAACGTACCATACGCGATAAGAATGAAGTTGCAGCGTGCTCCCTTTGAGGTGACGCTGCTTGCTCCCTACTTTTGTCTTGATGTAAGCGGAATAAAATCAGCACTGGTTTGAGTAAAGAAAGTGCCAATCCCTTGACAAAGAGGGGAAAAGGAGAGATGCTGCGGGTGGCATGGCGTACTATATGTTGGATTTTAGTGCTTTCAATGTGGATGTGGCAAAACCAAAGGGTTTTTTGAATTCAAAAAAAATAAACTAAATTAGAAGCGTATGATGCGCTGCTTGAATGCCTAACTTGGGAACAACCATCACGCATAGGTATTTTTCCCAACCAATCCAAACATATGAAAAAACATATTCCGAATTTTTTATCCGTTTTAAACTTGATTTCTGGTACTATAGGTGTTGTTTTAGCCCTCAATGGCCAACTTATAACCGCTGCTTGTGCCATTTTTACAGGAGCTGTTTTTGATTTCTTAGATGGATTTTTGGCCAGACTGTTGCGCGCACAATCACCCATAGGCAAGCAATTGGATTCACTAGCCGATCTCATTACCTTTGGGTGTGTACCAGCAGGAATTATGTATGTACTTATTAAGCAGTACGAAACATGCCCCTATCGGCCCTATGTTGCCCTAGGTGTAGTGGTTTGTTCTGCGTTCAGACTCGCCAGATTTAACACAGAAACCCCACAAACCAATCGATTCATAGGACTTCCTACCCCAGCCAATGCACTGCTTGTAGCCACCCTTCCGATGCTGTTGAAACGTGGCACAAATCTTTGGTTGACACACCTGTTGACACAACCCATGGTGCTGCCACTTTTAACGCTTGTGCTTTCCTTGTTATTGGTTTCTACATTTCCTTTTATAGCATTCAAATTTCAAGGCAGTTCGTTGCAAAAAAACAAGGTGCGGTATGGTTTGGTATTGTTTTTTGTTCTTTGTATGCTTTTTCTCAAAACAGAAGGGCTTTTTGCAAGCATATGGTTGTATCTAATTTTGTCTCTAGCTACTGGGATGTGCTGTGGAAATAAATCCTGAAGTCGTTCTGTATCGTCCGATTTTTTTTGAGGGCTTACCCGCTTTTATACATAGAACCTTCTGTTTTGTTCTTAACTATTTGGCATAGTGAAACCATGCGTTGGGTGCCCCCATATCCAACCTCAATGAACATGCTATTTGGGGTTGGGTATGCTGCAATTGCCCAATAGATCTCTTGCATAAAGAAGCCGTTACAATCATATATTTTTTAACAAAAAAGTTGAACAATGGGACTATTTGAACAAATAGGTCAAATACAAGAAAAAATGAAAGACCTTCAGAGGCAGCTAGCCCAACTAAGTATCACCAAGGAAACAGGAGCTGGCCTAGTCAAGGCAACAGTAAATGGAAACAAACAAGTGTTGTCTGTTTCAATAGACGATACGCTGTTGCATGCAAAAGACCGTGCCATGCTACAAGATTTAATCGTGGCTGCTGTAAATGCAGCACTAGAAGAAGTAGACCAACATACCAAAGAAGCCATCCAAAAAAACGCCATCAATTTGTAAGCAGCGCTACATGATCCATTCGAAACCGGAAGTAGCTATTGTTGTATTGAACTTCAATGGAATTGAATTGTTAAAACAATTTCTACCGGCTGTCGTATTGTACAGTACAAATCATACCATATTTTTGGTAGACAATGCTTCTACAGATGCTTCTGTGTCCTATGTAAAGTCCCATTTTCCTGCGATAAGATGCATTGTACATGAGGCGAACCATGGCGTTGCCAAAGGATACAATCTTGCTTTGCAACAAATCCATGCTACCTACTATGTGTTGCTGAACAACGATGTGTTGGTTACCGAACATTGGTTGCGGGATATGCTCTTTTTGATGGAGCGGGATGCATCTATTGCCCTATGTCAGCCTAAGATCCACTCCTTGACACAGCCCGATTGGTTTGAATATGCTGGTGCAGCAGGTGGCTTCATAGATGCCCGGGGCTATCCTTTTTGTAGAGGAAGAATTTTTAACAGCCTTGAACAAGATACGGGCCAATACAACGACGAACGTGCCGTTTTCTGGGCCAGTGGTGCATGCGTACTGGTACGTGCCGGTGCGTTTCATGCATTGGGGGGGTTTGATACGCTTTTTTTTGCGCATTTCGACGAAATTGACCTTTGTTGGCGGGCACACCTTTTTAATTGGAAAGTGTATTATTGCGGAAGCAGCACCGTATACCACTTGGGCGGAGGTTCTTTACCGTATACCCATACGTATAAGACCTATCTAAACTTCAGAAACAGAGCTTTAATGTTGCACAAATACCACTCCTCTTTTTTTTGTACCTGTATGGAACGTTTTTTTTGGGATGTATTGGCAGCATTCCGAATGTGTCTTTTGGGAAAATTTGCACATGGTTGGGCCATTATCAAGGCGCAACTGGATTTCTTTAAGCTACGCAAGCAATGCAAAACGTATTATATGCATCGTTTTTATCCCCTACCAAGTGTCTATACTGGGAACATTGTTGTGGACTTTTTTATCAAAAAAAAGAAACGATTTTCTGAATTGCTTCCAAAACGATTTACCTAACAAATTTGTTTTGAATCCACAGGGAAATACATGCATGTGTAGGTGTTTTGTGCAATACCCCTACCAAGCCCACATTGGATGTGTCAGATACGCTATCGGATGCAGTGCAAGTTGCCCGATGTGCATCTAATCCGCACTGCCGCGCTGATTTTTTTGTACGCTTGTATCAAGCCAAAAGTGTGGAGAAAAAGGATCCATGACACACGAGCCAAAATCCCGCATCTTCATTTCGACCGAGTATGGTAGTTTTGTTGCAAAAAAAATCGTATATTCATACCTGAGCTTAAAGCATGTTTTATGCAATAAGGCCGTTGCAATGGGAAGCTAGATCGGTTCAATTTTTTAGGTACTTCAAGTACGTAAAGCCCCAGTAATGCATGTGTGTGTAGTTTTGCGTACGGAAGCAACGCCAGTGGACCATGGAATTTTTTGCCCGCAACGGACTCGAAATGCACCAACCAAATCGTACTGCAAAGAACATGTTGATGGCCTGCAAACGATAGATACGGTTCTTTCACAAATAATATGAATTCAACACATTACAACAAAGCAGCTCTTTTTAAAGCCTATGGATTCAAAAAATCTGAACAAGACAGCGGTTCTTCTGAATCCCAAATTGCCTTGTTCACCCATAGAATCAAGCACTTAACAGAACATCTAAGCATGAAGAAAAAAGATTATGCTGCTAAATTGGGACTCTTAAAACTTGTCGGCAAACGCAAGCGCTTGCTGGCATACCTCAAAAAAGAAAACCTTGGTCGATATAGAACAATAGTAACAAGCCTTGGCTTAAGGAAGTAATCGAACGTGTATGTGCTTGCCTTATAGACCTTATAGGCATTTGCCATTGCTGCATTTTGCTATGTTTTCTATTTTAGAACCTTGTCTTATGCCACAGGGTTTGCCTGAATAAGAAAGATTCTATTTTTTTATATTTATTTTCCTACTGCACGTTAAACATTGGCCCCATATAACATATATGCTCAGAAAGACAATTGTAAAAAACATAACATTACCGGATAATCGTGTTGTTACCATAGAAACAGGAAAACTAGCTACGCAAGCCGATGGCTCTGTTCTTGTTCGGATGGGCAATGCCATGCTCTTGGCAACCGTAGTAGCCAAGGAAGGTCCAGCGGAAGGATTTGGATTTTTCCCACTTTCAGTTGATTATCAAGAAAAATTTGCCGCTTCTGGTAAAATACCAGGTGGATTTTTAAAGAGAGAAGGAAGACTCGGAGACCACGAAATCTTGGTGGCTAGGCTCGTAGATCGCGCCATTCGTCCCCTCTTTCAAAAATCCTTGAACATTGAAGTTCAAATAAACATATCTTTAATCTCTGCCGATGAGCAAGTATTGCCAGATGCCTTGGCTGCTCTGGCTGCCTCTTCTGCTTTGGCTGTCTCCCCTATTCCATTTCATGGACCGATCTCTGAGGTGCGTGTCGCGCGCGTCGCGGGTACATTTGTCGTGAATCCACCCCCTAGCATCCTTGAAAAAGCCGACATCAACCTCATCGTAGCTGCTACAGAAGCCAGTGTATTGATGGTAGAAGGGGAAATGAGCGAAGTACAAGAAACCGATATGGTCGAAGCTATTCAGTATGCACACGAAGTCATTCGCCTGCACTGTCGCGCTCAAATGGAATTAATGGAGGCAGTTGGGGTAAAAAAACGCCACATGCCTACCCTGCAAGTCCTTGCTGAAGGAACCTACTCAGCTGACTTACGGGAAGAATTGTATGCCGATCTATATGCTATAGCCAAACAAGGTATATATTCTAAATCACAACGAAAGAAGGCATTTGCAGCCATTCACGAACAATACAAAGCAGTCATAGCATGTGACCAAACAGTAAACGCAACAACGGATGCCCACCAACAGCTTTTTCTGCAAGAAGTAGAAAAACAAGCCGTTCGAGACATGATCCTAAACGAAAGCATTCGACTAGATGGACGTCCCTTGCACCAAGTCCGGGACATTGCAACAGAGATAGATTACCTGCCCGCTGCACATGGTTCTGCCCTCTTTACGCGGGGCGAAACCCAATCCCTGGCCACCGTTACGTTGGGCAGTAGGATCGACGAACAGATCATCGATCGGGTTATGGAAGATGGATACAGCCGTTTTATGTTGCATTACAACTTCCCCGGTTTTTCTACGGGAGAAATCAAACCCAATCGGGGACCTTCGCGGCGTGAAATAGGTCATGGGAACTTAGCCATGCGGGCATTAAAAGGCGTATTGCCACCAGACAAAGAAAATTTGTATACGATACGGATCGTTTCAGACATCCTTGAATCCAATGGTTCTTCTTCCATGGCTACTGTTTGTGCCGGTTCATTGGCACTTATGGACGCCGGCATCCCCATTCGTTCGCACGTGGCAGGCATTGCCATGGGCCTTGTTACCGATCCAAGCACAGATCGATTTGCCGTTTTAACAGACATTCTAGGAGACGAAGACCACCTAGGCGATATGGATTTCAAAGTAACCGGTACCCAAAAAGGCATTACGGCCTGTCAAATGGACATGAAGGTAGCAGGTATTTCGTATGCCGTGCTTGAACAAGCCCTCTTGCAGGCCAAAGAAGGTCGACTCCATATCTTTGAAAAAATGAACGCAGCCATATCCCAGCCACGTCCCGAGTGCAAACCGCATGCGCCAAGAATTACGGTCTTAGAAATAGAAAAAGAAATGATAGGCGCCATTATTGGACCTGGTGGCAAGATGGTGCAAGAAATCCAAAAAGAAACCGGTGTCAGTATTGACATTCAAGAAGAAAATAACCTAGGTATTGTGCAAATTTTTGCATCAAATCAAGAGATGCTGCAACGAGCCTTGTGTAGAATACACGCCATTGTGGCGAGACCTGTTGTGGGTGAAATCTATGTTGGAAAAGTAAAATCGGTATTAAATTACGGTGCATTTGTAGAATTTATGCCTGGTAAGGATGGATTGTTGCACGTTTCAGAAGTGCGCTGGGAACGTATCGAAGACTTAGAAACCGTATTGGAAGTAGGCGAAGAAATACAGGTCAAGTTGATTGGCATAGATCCTAAAACAGGTAAATACAGGTTGTCTCGCAGGGTATTGTTGCCTCAAGAAGAGCCCGTTTCAGCAGCTCCAGCAGGGTAAGGATAGGAAACAGCACTTTTTTCATCTAATCTAATTCGACACACTATATGAGACAGCTCAAGATCAGTAAACAAATTACAAATCGAGAAAGTCAGTCGTTAGACAAGTACCTTCAAGAAATTGGTAGAGTGTCTTTGCTGAGCGCTGACGAAGAAGTGGAACTTTCAAAACGGATTCGACAAGGTGATCGAGCTGCTTTTGAACGGTTAACAAAAGCAAACTTGCGTTTCGTGGTTTCTGTAGCCAAACAATACCAAAACCAAGGATTGTCTTTGAGTGACTTGATCAACGAAGGCAACCTAGGGTTGATCAAATCGGCACAACGTTTTGACGAAAAACGCGGGTTTAAGTTTATTTCATATGCCGTTTGGTGGATTCGTCAGTCCATCTTACAAGCGTTGGCTGAGCAAGCCCGTATTGTGCGTTTGCCGCTGAATCGGATTGGTTCGCTTAGCAAAATTTCAAGAACCTTTGCCCGCTTGGAGCAAAAATACGAGCGCGAACCAACGGTAGAAGAACTGGCAGAATACCTAGAAATCGACCCCGAAGAAGTGCGCGATGCCTTGAAAGTGTCTAGTCGTCATATTTCTGTAGATGCCCCTTTTGTACAAGGCGAAGAAAACAGTTTGTTGGACGTATTGGAGAGTGACGTAGCCAAAAAGCCTGATAGCGAACTCATGAACGATTCCTTGTGTAAGGAAATACAGCGTTCCTTATCGGTGCTTACACCTAGAGAGCGAGACGTGCTTTGTTACTACTTTGGCCTAAACAATACGCAAGTCTTGACCTTAGAAGAAATTGGCGCTCGTTTTGGACTCACCCGAGAACGTGTCCGGCAAGTCAAAGAAAAGGCGATTAAAAAGCTTAAAATGGCCGTTGGAAGCGAAACGCTTAAATGCTACTTGGGGTAAATCATGCCGCTCTTAGGGGCGTGCCCACACTGCAAAGAACGTAGCTGTACGAAATGAAATGAAGTTGCGGGATACCGTCCCTAAGACACGCCCCCTTCTTTCTCCATACTTTTGTCTGGTTACAAAAATACCCAAAAATCAAGCGCTGATTGAAAAAAGGAGGTGGAAAGCGATGGCACGCTTTCTATGCACTCCTTTTTTCGAAGGTGCAGTTTGCAGTACGGACCAGATGGGAATCCACAACTTGAATCCGATTCAGTATATATGACTGGTTCACAAAGAGTATAAGCCCGAACTGACGTTATTACCATTTATTACTGCTTGATGCAAAGTTGGTTCCGTACCTGTTTGTACGGAACTACTACTGGCTGTTACTAAAGGAACTACTTCCATAGTAGCTGATTCAGATCCTATTCCTTGATTAAGACCTCGATTATGTGGTTTTACAGCAGGAGCACTACACTGATGGCTTAATAAAGCAGATAAAGAAACACCTACCACAACCGATCTAGGCTTTAGTGTATCAAAAAAAAATTTAATTTTATTCATTTTCAATTTTAATTATTTGTTAATTTTATTTTTCTACTTACTTCTTTATTCTATTTTATGCTTTAGATCCACAACAACAGATACGTCCCGAACAAGTGTAGTACTTAAGACCCTCTTTGAGTAGTTGACTGCCATGGCCAATTTTTCAATTTTTGATTGCAAAGAAAACGAACTGCACCGAAAAGCATAGCGGGTATACCCGTTACACCAAAAAGGGTAGCAAAGGTTACTGTTTTTTTGTATAGTACTCTATCCCATCCACATTAATGTGAAAGCTATCGTGGTAGTATACATGAGGACACGCTGTAGGTAGGTGAATTTTCTTTAAAAATTCATCAGTAGATATGTTTAGATTTAAGGTACTGTTTTCCATTGGTCGTGGAAGTTTCGTAGTCTCATTCATAATTGGCGTCAGGTTTGTACTATGAGCAAGCGGTAAGGGTGTCGACACTTCATTATTTGGAGCAGCGATAGGCATCCCTTGTATACTGGCTATAGAGGCAGCACCAGCACCTGCTAGGTAACTTGGCTTGATATTCTCTACATATTGTGAACCAGACTCAAAGAAAGCAAATACGTGGTTACGTGTTTAGAGATACAATTGTTGAGCTTGTATGTGACAAGCATAATAACTGCGTTTTTGTTGTGAAAAATATAAACGAACGTTCTTCGTACTACAACAGATCAGTCCTTCGTGTTCTAGGTAGTTAAGATTTTTTTATTTATTTGCAAGTTGAAGTGCATTCTGCCCACATTCCGCACGAATCGAAATTAGCACAGAGGCGTTATGGAGAAGTAGATCCATCCAATCGCCTTAGTAGCCTTAGAGGAAGTTCGGGCACAATATGCTGCATACAAGAAAAATAACGTACTTATAAGCTACCAAACAACAAAAGGAACAGGTATTGGCTCTAGCTAAAGACTTACCACGTTTATGGCATGCAGAGACGACCAGTTCAAAAGATCGAAAACGCATTTATAAACGAATCGCATCTTATGCGAAATTTTGATTTGCAAGTATATATCAGATTATACAAAGCTGTTCTTAGTATGCAACCCTTGCTGATGCCTTGTGTATAGTGATGTTATTTGTATTTAACAAATTTATCTAATGAATTTTTAAGAAAATTTGTGCGGAATGTCAGTTTCAAGACAAACATACAGAGCAAGCAGGGACCATGTCATAGGGGACACCATCCCGCACCTTTTATGCCTATAAAGTATATACTTGATTCACAGCCAACCTATTGCATCTCTACCCAAATGCATTCGGTAAAACCAGTACAATTGTTTATTTTTAATAAATCTAACTTACACCAACCATACCTACCAATAGACTAGATATGCAATCGTATAATTTCACTTTTATAGAAAAAAAATGGCAAAAAATATGGGAAGCACAAAAAAACAATGTGCATCAAAAAGAAGAAGAAACCGATAAAAAGCCGCCTACATACTACATTTTAAACATGTTTCCCTATCCTTCAGGAGCTGGTCTGCACGTAGGGCACTACATGGGATATGTAGCTTCCGATATTTTAGCACGGTATCATAGGCACCTTGGATGCCATGTCCTGAATCCAATGGGTTTTGATTCTTTCGGCTTGCCTGCTGAGCAATATGCCATCCAAACAGGACAACATCCAGCCGTTACTACCGCAAAAAATGCAGCAATATACCAAGCACAGTTTCAGCAAATAGGCTTGGATTTTGATTGGGATCGATCTTTCAATACCAGCGATCCTTCCTATTACAAGTGGACGCAATGGATCTTTTTGCAATTTTTCAATACTTGGTATAATACTGTTACGCAAAAAGCAGAACCCATAGATGCATTGATGTGCCTATTTGAACGACAAGGAAATGAGCACATACAGGCCGCTTGCGACGAAGACGTTTGTATGTTTTCTGCCAAAGCATGGAGGGCATTTTCGGAATCCGAAAAACAAGCCAAATTGTTGCAGTATCGATTGGCCTATTTGAAGGACAGCATGGTAAACTGGTGCGAAGCATTGGGTACCGTTTTAGCCAATGAAGAAATCAAGGATGGCTTTTCCGAACGCGGTGGACATCCTGTGGTACGTAAGCAAATGAAGCAATGGCATTTGCGTATGACAGCTTATGCAGATCGGCTTTTGACAGGTCTCGATGCGCTCGATTGGCCACTGCCCACAAAAGAGATGCAACGCAATTGGATTGGTCGATCCGAAGGAGCCGAAATTACCTTTCGGGTACAAGGCCAACCCGGACAAACCATCACGGTATTTACCACACGCCCCGAAACCATCTTTGGCGCTTGTTTCATTGTGTTGGCCCCCGAGCACCCTTGGGCCCACTATATGGCTGCCGCTACCGAAGATGAAACGCTTATTGATTACATTGAAAAGGCTAAAAACCAAACTGATCGCAGCAGGATCGCAGCCTCTTCCTTTTTAGGAGGAGCTTTTGTAGGTGCTTGCGTAATTCATCCTTTTACAGGCGCCCCCTTGCCTATTTGGGTGGCAGATTATGTGCTGCCAACCTATGGCACAGGGGCTATCATGGGTGTTCCTGCACACGATAGTCGAGATTACCTGTTTGCCCAAACATTTGAACTGCTCATCTTACCCGTCATTAAAAACAACGGCTCGTTAGAAGAAGGGCCTTACGAAGGCAAAGAGGGCATCATGATCAATTCTAGTTTCTTAACAGGTCTATCGGTACCAGTTGCTTTTCAACGTATTTTAGAAGAAATCACCAAAAAACAGATTGGCAAGTACAAGGTCCACTATAAATTGCACGATCCCATTTTTAGTCGACAACGGTACTGGGGAGAGCCGTTTCCCATTTGCTACAAAACAGATGGATTGCCCCAGCCACTGTCTCCGGACCAATTGCCCTTAACTTTACCGGAAGTATCTAGCTACCAACCCAATAAATCCGGAAAGCCTCCCCTCAGCAATGCATTGTGCTGGACTTCGCCAGAAGGGTATCCGTTGGAATTGTTTACCATGCCAGGGTGGGCAGGTTCTAGTTGGTATTTTCTGCGTTATATGGATCCACACAATCAAAATAGTTTGGTAGGCAAAGAAAAAGAAGCCTATTGGCAGACCGTAGATTATTACATAGGCGGTTCAGAACACGCCACAGGTCACTTGCTTTATGCCCGTTTTTGGACCAAATTCTTACACGATCTGGGATGTATCTCCATGCAGGAGCCATTCCCTAAAGTATTCCATCAAGGGATGATACAGAATTTTTCGGCCTTGGTTTACCGTGTGAACGATACGAATACATTTGTGAGCTTGCATTTAAAAGACATATACCATGCAACAGCCCTGCACGTTCCCATAACCATGGCCCCTAACCACATACTGGATATAGAAGCGTTTAAAAAGTGGCGTCCTGAATTTGCCAATGCCACCTTCTTATTAGAAGACGGAAAGTATATATGCGGCAGCAAATTGGAAAAAATGTCCAAATCAAAACACAACGTTATCAATCCAGATGCCATTATTGCCCAGTATGGAGCAGATGCCTTGCGCCTGTATTTGATGTTTTTAGGCCCTCTTGAGCAATCCAAGCCATGGGACGTCTCCGGCATAGAAGGCACTGCTCGTTTCTTACAGAAAGTATGGCACTTGGTACACCATGCACAAGAGGGTTGGGCAAATCCAACGGTTGACGATAGCAAAGAAGTACTGAAAGCGCTGCACCAAGCCATTAAACAGGTGACAGAAGCCATACAACGGAATTCTTTCAATACAGCGGTCAGCAGTTTGATGATTTGCCTAAACAAACTATCGACGCACGAAACCATATCAAAAGATGCGGTACAAAAATTCATTTTGTTGCTAGAGCCTTTTGCACCCTATCTGGCCGCTGAGCTCTGGGAAAAGATTGGAGACACAAGGTGCATCCGCTCGGTAGCCTTTCCAGAGTGGGAAGAAACGCATCTAACAGAAACGTGCTTTGTATACCCTATTGCGGTGAATGGAAAAGTCCGTGCCAAATGCACGTTTGATGTCCATGCTTCCGATCTATTGATCGAAGAAACAGTATTGGCTCATCCAGGAATTCAGAAATGGATCGGTGAAAAAAAACCAAATAAAGTTTTGATTATTAGAAATAAAATGATAAATATAGTAGTGCCGTGACACACAACCTTGCAACTTAATGCCGTTGCAATGGTGCCATGGAAGGTTGTATCTGTTTAATTTTAGGCATTTCCGCGTGGAAAACCGCAGCAGATGCAAGCATATACTTGGTCGGGATAAAGATGCAGGTCGACCATCGACAACAAGACTGGCGCAAGCCTTTCCCTACACAAACCTGGGTTCGGGATTAGAGCAATTTATTAATCGGTCAATCACCAAAATTTTACATGCAAATGTGCTATTGTACCAGGTGTTAATTTTTATATGTTTATAATCAATGTGAAATATTATTTTAAAGCCCAAAAACGTCATGGTATGGCAAGAAAAATAGCTACAAATTAGATAAGTTATACACTTGGAAACCAAAAATATACATCATATTTTTAATCCCAAACGTACGACGCACGTTACACAACGAGCTGATTTTTGCGCATCGTTTAAACCCGTTTAAACACATTTAAATTTTACTATTTCATGATTGTAATCACCGACTTAACCTATCATTTAGGCAAGCGAACGCTGTACAATGCAGCCTCTTTACACATTAAACCCAAAGACAAAATTGGTCTAATAGGACCCAATGGGGCTGGTAAATCCACATTGCTCAAGCTGATCACAGGAGACCTTACTGCAGACAGCGGTAAAATTACACGCAGAAAAGAATGTTCTATTGGTTTTTTAAACCAAGATTTGCTTTCCTACCAATCCGACGATAGCATTCGAAACGTAGCCATGCAAGCCTTTAGTGAAGCATTGGCTACGCAAAAGAAAATTGAAGCAGTATGCCACCAAATGGAAACAAACTATTCGGATGAGCTGCTTACAAACCTCTCTGCTTTACAAGAAACCTTTGAGCGCATCGGTGGATACGATATCCAGTCAAGAGCAGATGCCATGTTAGAAGGCATGGGATTTACAACGCACGATCTAGACCGTGCACTTTCTTCGTTTTCGGGAGGATGGCGCATGCGTGTATTGTTTGCGAAGCTGCTTTTGCAACAACCTTCTTTGTTGATCTTGGATGAGCCAACCAACCACTTGGATTTGGTTTCGATTAAATGGGTGGAAACCTATTTGCAGAATTATGACAGTGCTTTTATCGTAGTTTCACACGATAGAAGTTTCTTAGATGGCATTACGACCAAGATTGTCGAAGTGTGTGACAAGAAATTTACCGTTTATATAGGAAACTATACCGATTACGAACTACAAAAAGCAGAAAGAATAGAATTGTTGGAAAATGCATACGCCAATCAGCAAAAACAACTCAAACATACACAAGAGTTCATAGATCGGTTTCGAGCCAAAGCAAGCAAAGCGAAATTGGTGCAATCCAGGATCAAAGCATTAGACAAAGTAGAAAAGATTGATGTCCCTTCGGCGAAGCGTAAAACCATACGCTTTAATTTTGGCCTCAAACAAAATCCAAGCAAAATTATTGCCGTAATCGACAAAGTACACAAATCCTATGGTGCTGTGGAAATTTTAAAAGAAGCAACTATACAAATTGAACGAGGTGATAAAATTGCATTAATTGGCGCCAATGGACGGGGTAAAACCACATTATTGCGTATTCTAGCAGGACATGAACCGGCTGAAAAACAAAATAGAACGTTGGGGAACAACGTAGCAATGGCTTTCTATGCACAGCATCAGCTAGAAGCATTGTGCTTGGAGCATACCATCTTAGAAGAGTTGCGGCAACAGTCTGGAGATGGGGAAGAACGAACCGAGCAAGAATTGCGCACCATAGCGGGCATGTTCCTTTTCACCAAAGACGATGTGTTTAAAAAGATTGCGGTCCTTTCTGGAGGGGAAAAAGCGCGTGTGGCGTTAGCAAAGGTGCTCCTTTCTCAAGCAAATTGCTTGTTGCTAGACGAACCAACAAACCACTTAGACATTCAGTCCATCGATACCCTAGGACAGGCGCTGCAACAGTACGAAGGCACCTGTTTGTTTGTATCACACGACCGCAACTTTATTCGAACAGTGGCCAATAAGATTTGGTACATAGACAAAAAAAAGGTCAAAGTCTTTCATGGCGCATACGAAGAGTTTGAAGAGCTGGTTCACTTAACATAAAGATCTGGTTGTGTAATGCATGAGGAGGGGAAAATCAGCCAATTAAAAGAGCCCAGAATATGAGGTTGTCGGATGCAAGTTGCAGATTTTGGGTTGCTATCTTTGTGTTATTGGTTGGACATTTCTCGGACCCTATACCCTGCAAGTACTTGCAGGGTCTGAGAATGGTCGCTGGCACTTGGGTCTAACGCTCGGTTATGTATGTAGCGGATCTCTTTTTGTCGGCGTCTGAAGGCATCTTCCGATGCTTTCCGTGCTGCGATGCTCTGCTGGATGAGTCCTTCTTTTTTGTGCCGATCCAATAAGTAGAAAGCCACAATACCTACTCCAATAGCAACCCACTGTTCGAAGCTAAAATCGCAGGTTCCTTTCCCAAGAAGCATCAGACGGGAAAAGGCTAGAAAAAAGACAACAGTCACCAGATGCCAAGCGGCATAGTAAGGCGTTAAAAAGAACATAACGCCCACATGCGCAAACGTCAGGCAGAGCGCAAAACCGGGCAAGACGGCGTGTTCCCAGTGCCAAACTGCGTTGATCAACAAGCAATAGGTTAACCATCCAACCCATAAAAACCCTTTGAATGGGGCGTATTTGGTTTGCGTCTGCTCGTTGCGACCGTTCCGCAAAAAAGCGGCAAAGCCAAAGAGGAGTCCGGCTATAAGCTGCTGGAGATACCATCCCTCTAGTACCGGACTGTTGCCTCGGTTCAGTACAGCGGAAAACACCGTCACAGACACACAATAGAAACAAACACCTATCAGCTGGCTTGTTGGCGGTACGGATCTGGCCAATACTGCTGGGTTCCAAATCTTAAAAAACTGCACTGCTCGTTTTTTAGCGCGGAAAAATGCGCGTTCTTCCGCCATCTTCATTTGCTCGTAGTCGGGGTGCATCCCCATCCAACCTGCGCTTTGGGGTTGTTTCCATGCATAGTGGGCGATCATCATGGCACAACCATTGGCCATAGTGCATGGAAAAATTCCATTGATGCCGGTGGTTGGTTCGATCCAGTACGTCCAAGCTGCCATTGACGCAACACCTGTACCCATGCCTATCAAAGCAGTGCGGGACGTGCCTTGGAAACCGTAAATGGCTAAGAGGAAAGGCGCAGCAGCAAGGGGTACCGAGCAAGCAAACGTTCCTTTTAGCAGGTCCAAAACATCTATGCGATACAGCGCCAGTACCATAGCCAATGTGCCTGTTGTTAAGGAAGCCATCTTGGCCCACTTGATCCGATGTGCATCCGACGTGGCTTTTGCAGGTTGTATGTTGCCCAATACATCGTGGCTGATCAGTACCGCACAAGCATGTAAATTGGAGTCGGCCGTAGACATAGCCGTGGCCAATAGACCAAGGGCAATAAAGCCTTTGAAAAAGGAAGGTATGGTGCTTGCCACGTAGGGCCAAACTTGAGACATAGGGAGGTCTGGTGCCTTTACAAATACACATAAGCCCATTAACACCACGAGCATGTTGAGCAATAGGCCCCAAGAACGGGTATAGTGAAACATATTTTTTGCGTTGCGTTCGTTTAGAACCAGGTGTATCCGTTGCATCGTGCCCGGTTGCATATGGGATAGCATGGTGGAGCAAAACAAGCAAAACATGTTTATAAGTCCTGTTTTTGAGCTATATATGCTGTGAAACTGAAGCTTGGGTTGGCTTTGCACCAAGGCAAACACTGTGTGTAGGGTTGTATTGGTTTTTACAAATAAAACAAAGCTTAAACATGGAATCAAGAACAAAAAAGCTGCAAACTGCAAGCAATCGGTATGGGTAATGCTTTGCATGCCCCCAAAGGTAGTATAAATAAGGACAACACAAGTGGCCAATATGGTTATCCAAGTAGCATCGGCTCCATGGAAACACAACTGCATGGCATAATCCATGCAGTTGATCTGAGCCACAAGAATAGCAATTGATGTGCCAATGCCAGCCAAAGCCGCTAGGATTCTTGGGTATTGCCCATATACGCTGCCTATGGTTTCTGCCATAGACAGGTGATCCTTAAAAAGGAGTATCCTCCGGGCCACCACGTCACTAAGTATGCCCAGCATTAGAAACGAGCCAACAAGGAAACCGATGGTCCAAGGAAGGCCCAAATGAGGTACTTTTTCTACTGCTTGCCATAATGTGTTTCCGCCAAATGTGGTAGCCAATACCGTTGCTACCACGACGGGTGTACGAAGGTATTGCTTACCAATTGCATATTCTTGAAAGGTAGTTTCTTGTTTATGAAAGCGGTGGCTTACCCATAGGGTACTTCCTAGGAAAAGTAGGATCACCAAGAAAAGCATGCTGAAGATCATCCCAGATAGGTTTAAGGGTTAAGAGAATAAGGCCTTCCATACCACAAAAGGGAATGCATGCAACAACCGCAGCAACCATCTTTGTGTTTAGCAATACAGGACAATATAAGGACTTTATGAAAAAAGTCAAATAGCTGGTTCAGATACCCCTTTACTGTGGAGGGTGGTACAGTGTCACGGTCTTTCTTTCTCCCTACTTTTGTCTGGCTACAAAAGTACCAGTGTGCCATGAATGCATGCAACCAGCATGCAATGCCATCTGTTTTAAGCTGCTGTATCCTAAGGGATATGGTGGTAAGCGTTAAGGAAAAGGCTGGTAACAGTCGGGTGTAATCTATGCAGGTGAACGAAAGTGAAGCACTGTAGTTACGTATCGAAAATTGTATTATTGCGTCAAAATTATGGATCTTGGTATATCCATAAGATAAAGTCACTGGCAGTCATACAATAGACCTCTTTGCAGCACGCGCTTATGCTGAGGAATTTGTAGGAGACATGGCTTTTTTTCTATTTCCCGCATCTTCATTCCATTTTAGTATATTATTTGATTGCGGTTAGAAAAAGAATAGTTTTTGGAAAATCAGGGTCTCGGTGGAACTGTATGTCTTTAAAACCAGCCCGTTCAAAAATACTACGGTATACGGCTTTCATGTTTTGATCGTTTAACCCATCCTTGAAAGGTGTGTACCTCCTATTGTTATGGATGCAGAACCCTCCGGCGGATGTATAAAAACCAATAGATGCACTCAAGTAGTAAAAGGTGCCCCCTGGTTTTAATAGTGTGTAGTATTGTTTGAGTATTTCACTTTCAGCCGAATCTGTATTTTTTTCTTGTAGCATATTTAAAAGAGACTCGACGCTAAAAACATTGCTTGGATTTGGATCTGATGTTGTTATTTTTACAGTATTTCCTATTGCATCTGATGTATCACGCATTGTGCTTGAATTTGTGATATCTTGATATGCCTTGCGTATGTCTTCTACCTTACACGGTGTGGGATAACCTTGAGGAGATGTTGTCGCATCATAAAAAATATTTGTATCGTCCTGAAAAATATTTTGCCAATAGCATTTCCAATCCAATGGCAAAGAAAGCCTTTCACAAACAATGGTATCGAAGTAATTTGCTCCATAACTATCAAGTATTTTTTGGACAAAGTCGTTACAAAAAGCATTTCCTTGTAGGTGTTCTTTATGTATTATTGGTTGGCGGCCTATCCATTTTCCACAATCAACCGTTACATCTATGTTGCGTGGCTTTAGCACATCATGTGGTTTTGCCACTGCGTTTCCCGGATTTACGTGAGTATCTCCATACGAATCACTACACGTTCCTAAAATGAGTCTTGGAAGCTCTGGTAATGCATCGTTGCGGTTTGCTGCTGTATAGTATTTAGGGAGTTGTTCCTGCAGGGGAAGTGATAGCGTGGTACTATTACTTGCAGGTACACCACTTGTGTCATTGCTAGGACTTGATACAGCAGCATTTCGAGCTGGAAGTTTTGCTGCAAGACCACTGCCCTTGGGGCCTGATGCAGCAGCACTATTGCTTCTAGGTAAACCACTTGTGTAACCGCTGCTGCCCGTTGATGATCCCATGGTGCAACCCATGGGGCCTGGTGCAGCAGAATTTTGAGCTATAGGTTCTTTTGCTGCAGGCAAAGTTGTTTTTTTCGTAACGGTACCAATATGCCTTGCATTTTTTTTAGACGCTGGTTTGTGAACCTCTTTTTGGCACGTACCCTGAACAAGAAGTAGTGCAAAAAGTAAATAACTTTTCGGAATTGCTAATTTAGCATAGCTATTGACCATTCTACCATTAATTTGATAGCGTACCGTAACATCTGACATTTCGCACAAAAAAATTAAGTTTTTATTTATTATTTAGTTGGTTTTCAATAAAATAAATATTTTTCAAATATCTTTAGATTTAGATAAGGAGATTCTGTCGCAGCACGCCCAAATAGGACTTAAGTAGTAGCCTGATAGGCTTATCTATTCAGGATGACGCATCGAATACAAGTCCTTATTTTTACCTTAATTCTTTATAAACGAATCGCATCTTATGCGAAACTTTAGCATAAGATTCGATTTACATGTATATATCAGATTATACAAAGCTGTTCTTAGTATGCAACCCCTTGATGACACCTTATATATAGTGATATTATTTGTATTTAACAAATTTATCTAATGAATTTTTAAGAAAATTTGTGCGGAATGTCAGTAGGAAGAGTATGCAAGAGCAAGGTATAGACCTAGATAGTTTTCAACAAGAACAAAGATTGTCCTCTAAAATACTAGAAAAGGTGATAGGAGGGACAGACCAAAGTGATGATCCAAGAAATTGTCATGATAGAAGTGTAGGAAGTGGGCCAAATCATGATAGATCACACGATAAAGTACATAGCAAAAGTATTCTTCATTCTAGATGTGATCACCCTAAAAAATAAAATGTCATCCTTAAGTATTATATTAAAAACAGTTGAAGTATGTAACCTCAACTTTCTTACTGTTATTTTTTTAATGGTATTGATGAATCTTATAACCCACATTCCGCACCTCCAAAATTTGTATAAATGAGTAAGTTTGCTTATAATTCCGAGTTATATTGTTGTGCAATACAAAAAAACCATCCTATGCTCAAAGAAGAACAACTTTCTGGCCAAGTTTTAGACCATTTAGGACTGATTTATTCTGTTATAGATAAGATTAGCCTTATAGATAAGGTGGATAAATACCTTCCGGTTTCCTCTAAACATGGCTCAAAAGTCACCATGGGGCAACGTGTAGCGGCTATGATCCTGAATGGACTTGTTGTTAGGTACCATAAAGAACTGGTTTGGATCAAAGTTAAATAATTTGGGAGAGACTTCCCATTCTTTTTGAATAAATTCCCATGGAGTTTTTCCGTGT
>JAYTOH010000063.1:0-6645 GCA_043747895.1 Amoebophilaceae bacterium | reverse complement strand
GGAAAAACTCCATGGGAATTTATTCAAAAAGAATGGGAAGTCTCTCCCGAATTATTTAACTTTGATCCAAACCAGTTCTTTATGGTACCTAACAACTAGCCTTCCTAAACGGATGCAACATGCGTAGGAGACCGCTGGTAAAAAACAAAACAACCAGCTTCTCTTATGCGCACAACATCTGTATACGGCTCAAAAAAACCTTCATCGCTTTTGTACGCAATAAAAAAACAAGGTTTGTCAATGGCCCCTGTCAGGAGCCAACTGGTATCCTTTTCTTTTAAGCAGGTTGCTGCTGTTCTATGGGTATAAAAAAGAGGAGCGGCTGCTTTGAACCCAATGGTTGTGAGGTATACATCCTTATGGCGTAGCTCTTTGCAGAAATCGACCATGTCTTTTTGGACATATTGTTGGATTTTTGGACCAACTTGAAGCAAAAACAAGGTCAATGCACCTGCTTGTGTACCCATAGAGGTCCAGACGAAAGCCAGCCAATGTTTTCGTATAAAAAAGGCAAAAGATATGCCCAAGCCGACTAGGTATGCCATACCCGGTATGCCATCCCCACAAGTCCATGAGATTGGCAACGCCAGCGCATACACTACATTTTCATGCTTCACACAGCCGATCCATAGTTCTTTATGGTGCATGATCCAAGGAAACAACAGCAAAAAACTGCCCACAACCAGCCCGCAAAACAGCCAACAAAATCGTATTAATAAGCTGATTTTCATATTATAATCTACTGCTCCTTGAAACAAACGAACGGCAAAAAAAGTAATGGGGAAATAGGCCATTGAACTATAATGCACAATCTTTGTACCCACAGCTGTAAAAAGGATCAATACCACACAAAACAATGCCTGCATGGCAGCAACAAAATAGCTGCTTGGTCTCCAGCTGTTTTGGATAAAGTAGGCAATCGCAAAGAGCGAACTAGGAAAGCAACCCCAAAACAAGACAACGCAATGATAGTACCAAGGGTGCGTATGTGTATCGGTAAAACAGGCGTAAAGTACCAGGTGGTACTCCAAAAATTTATGCACAAACGTCCATCCATGCTGTTTAATTTCGGGAAGTAGCCATAAAGCGGCAACAAAGCAAGCACATAAGCTGCTTCCGAGCAGTGGTTTGATCTTTAGCGGATAGCGGCCCAAGCCATTTGCTAGCAGCATGGATGCACAAGGAATAACCAGTGCCATAGGGCCTTTGGTCAACAATGCCAAACCGATGCATATACCAGCTCCTAAGCAAGGAAGAAGCGGAGATGCGCTTCTAGCACGTACTAAAAACCAAATGGAACAGAGCAAAAAGTAATTAAACCAAGGATCAATGATACCTGACTTAACATAAAAATGGGGTAAAAATGCACCAAAATGCAAGAACATCCATAAGATGCCAAAGTTTTTGTTGGCGTATCTTTTACCTATGCCATATAAGGTTAAAAGTGTCAAGAGTCCACCAATCAGGTTAGGGAAACGTGCTCCCCATGCATTTATGCCCCACACGTGCATGCTTGCTGCCTGCATCCAAAAAAAAAGAGGTGGCTTTTCGTAAAGAGGTTCAAAGTGAAATCGAACTTGACTATACGTTCCGCTATCCATCATTTCGCGGGTGATTTCAGCAAAATACAGCTCGTCTAAGTCAAATAGGTCTACAGCAGTCAGTCCTACGGAAAACAACGTTCCAAACAGTACGAGCCAATAACCAACCCATATATGTTTAGGCCGCATCCTTCCATATACTTCGAATGCACCCATATATGGACTGATCCAACCAGGGATGCTGCAATGGATGCACCATACGATACACCAACAAAGTGGAACCTACACCAATACACGCCCCCACATAGATGTCTCTATAAAAATGTTGGCAGAGATACACTCTAGAATAGGCGACCAGCCATGCAACCACGCAAAGCACGCACGCACACCAATCTATTTTTCTTTTTGAAATCAGTTGTAAAACGGCTGCCATCGTAAAAATGGTTCCGGCATGTCCAGATGGAAAGCTAAGGTCTGTCAACAGTTTTATACCGTCCACTACATGCACCGACTCCATAGCAACCAATGCACTGGGTCTTAGGCTATCGGCAAAAACAACCCGTTTCAATACTTGTACCACCAAAGACATACAAACAAAACTGCCTCCAAAAATCAATAGGGTTTTGCAACGTATCCGCAACAGTGCGAGTAGGCATAGCATGCATGCATAGACGAGTCCATGCCCTATTGCACTGAGATAAGGAGCCATACCATCTGCTATGGGATGATGCCATTGCTTGACAAAGATAAAAAAAGCAACCGAATCAAAGAAAAAAAAAGGCAACAGCCCAATCACAAACAAAAAAAAGAATAGGCTCAAAAAGAGCCTATTCTCACGCCAAATGGCTACATCAATCGGTTTCTGGCACGCAGGTGTCTTACTGGATTGCAGACACACAACACTGGCCAAAAAAAGCACACATAGGGTTTGAGTCCATTTTTTCATTGAAATCAATTTTAACATGAGTTCGGTAACCAATAGAGCTCCCCATTTCGTTCCCTTTATGGGGGCTCTCGTTGTTTTTTGATTCAAAAAAAAGCCTGTTTGAACAGATTGCGTGTACGGAGTTACCCGCGCATCTGTCTCAGTTTGACTGTGTAACTAACTGCTCATGGAAATCAAGAATTCTTCGTTGTTACGCGTACCACGCATTCTTTTCAATAAGAATTCCATTGCTTCGGTAGAACTCATATCTGCCATCAAGTTGCGCAAGATCCAAATACGAGACAACTCTTCTTTTCCAATCAATAGTTCTTCGCGTCTTGTACCAGAAGAAGGCACATCAATCGCTGGATACATGCGCTTATTGGCTAATTTTCGGTCTAGCTGAAGTTCCATATTGCCTGTACCTTTAAATTCTTCAAAAATCACTTCATCCATTTTTGAACCAGTATCGATCAAGGCCGTGGCTAAGATCGTGAGCGATCCACCATTTTCCACATTGCGTGCAGCCCCAAAGAAACGCTGCGGCTTGTGCAAGGCATTGGCATCAATACCACCAGAAAGTATCTTACCAGACGAAGGACTTACTGTATTGTGCGCGCGGGCCAATCGGGTAATTGAATCCAATAAAATGACCACATCGCGCCCACATTCTACCATGCGTTTGGCCTTTTCTAGCACAATATTAGAAACTTTTACATGCCGTTCGGCCTGCTCATCAAAAGTAGAAGCGATCACTTCTGCTTTGACATTGCGTGCCATATCGGTTACCTCTTCTGGACGTTCTCCAATTAACAAAACAATCAAGTATACTTCTGGATGATTGTTGGCAATTGCATTGGCAATTTCTTTGAGCAATACGGTTTTACCTGTCTTTGGTTGGGCCACGATCATGCCTCTTTGTCCTTTTCCAATAGGAGAAAACAAGTCCATAATTCGGGTAGAGTATTGCGTAGCGCCATTGGAAATGTTTAACTTTTGATGAGGGAAAAGAGGTGTAAGGTGTTCGAATGGAACGCGGTTTCGACCTTCTTCTGTCGTCACCCCATTCATATAACTTACCTTTAAAAGTGCAAAGTATTTTTCTCCTTCTTTAGGTGGTCGAATTTTCCCACGGATCGTATCGCCTGTTTTTAAGTTAAACAACTTAATCTGCGATGGAGATACGTACACGTCATCGGGACTGGCCAAGTAATGATAGTCCGATGAACGCAAAAACCCATAGCCATCTTGCATGATTTCCAGCACACCTTCTCCCTCAACAGTGGTATCCAAGGTTGTAAGAGGCATGGCTTCTTTCTTATAATTTCCATTTTTATCAGCAGATGCATATGTTGCCTTTGCTTCTCGAATGGTAGGTGCCACCGATGGCATGCGTTCCATTGCACCTATTTTTTCTAGTTCTATTGGTTTTTCTACCAGCACATCTTCGTGCTGGAGTCCCGTTGGAGGAACTGTTTCTGCACCAATGGGTTCTACCGCCTTTGAACGAGCCTGATTTCTTTTCACTGCACCAACAGCACTGTTTTCCTTTGGAACCAAAATTGGATCCGAGGCTTCGTTGTTCTTTTTTTGTGCAACTGCTTCCAGCGGAGCAATAGCTTGCTGATCCAGTATTTTATAAATCAGTTCTTCTTTCGAAAGTGTTCGATAGTTCTTGGCCTTAAATTTTTCTGCTATTTCACGTAACTCAGAAATAAGTTTTTGATTGAGTGCTCCAATGTTATACATGATGAATGAATATATGTGTAATTTAATTATTGCGTTTCACGCAGAGAGCAAAACCCGTTTGTATAAAACGAAACAGTAGCGTGTTATATCATGAGGCCATTTCCACTAAACCCCCTTATGGTCCACTTTGGCGTTATTTCCGTACATGAATCTGCACAATATATGCGTATACAGCGGTTTGCCGTGGATACAACTTTGAATTGAAATGGCCTCAAACCAAGCATATCCAAGAACATTGTATCATATGGAGTGCCTTATAGCAACCAAACAAATATATCCTTTACTGTTTTGAATTGGAAACCCAGCACACATTGATACATGACAAGGCCCATTAGAAAGAGAATGGATGCAACGCAATAACGTGAACTTGGGATTAGAAATTTATTTACCTGGAAATGAATAAATTTTAAAACATACAAATGCCCTAGCATGCTATGCAAAGACAGTAGAAAGTTTATATGTCTGTAAATCAAAAAAATATCTAACCTATTTTTAATCCTAAACGCACGTTAAGAAGTTGTTACAATGAAACTTTCTAGGATCCACTTTGGCGTTATTTCCGTATGCAAACGCCACATATATCTGCGTACGTTGCTTTTTTTCGTGCGGAAATGCTGCAACTGGAACAATCCAATTTTTCATTGTAACGGCCAGCCTCGTTAAACAACCAACAAAGGCACGGCATATGACCATTAAAATAAAACACTGAACCAATTGCCCCGACACTAGCAATACATTGGATATTTATTTTGTATTTGGAAACGGTTTTGAAACATGAAACAGGGTGTGTTTCACAACCCTCAGGAAACAAATCTACAATCATAATTTAAAAAAATCAAATTTTCTAAGTTTTTCTCCCAAAAAAGAATGAATTCACGAAAAGTATGTAACTTGTACAGTAGGAGCATAACCCAATACCCTTAACTAAAATGATTGATTTACAAAAAATTAGAAAAGAAAAAGACACCGTCATAGAACGTTTACACAAAAGAGGGGTACCCAATAGCAAAGAACAGATCGAAATGCTATGTGCACTAGATGCTGCCAAACGGGTTACTCAAACACAATTAGATACATGTACCGCTGCTTTAAAAAAACGAAGCAAAGCCATGGGAGAAGCCCTGCAAAATCAGCAAGAAACGGAACAAATACATACAGCAAAAAAGGCTATCCATGCATTAAAAGAAGAGATAAAAGCACTTGCAAACCAACACAAGGCATATGAAACAGATTTGCTGGAAAAGCTATACCAACTGCCCAACATACCGCACGAGGCTGTACCGACAGGTACCAATGCAGCAGACAACGAAATGGTGTATCAGTCCCCTACCCTACCCTCGTCTCATTCAGACGCGTTGGCCCATTGGGACTTAATAAAAAAATACGACTTAATTGATTTTGAATTGGGGAACAAAATTACAGGAGCTGGTTTTCCTGTTTACAAAGGCAAAGGAGCTAAGTTGCAACGCGCCTTGATCCATTTTTTCCTAGAAAAAGCAATTGAAGCAGGATACCTAGAAATCCAACCGCCCATTTTAGTCCATGAAACATCTGCTTATGGAACGGGACAACTTCCTGACAAAGAAGGGCAAATGTATGCGCTGGCTGCGGGAGGGTTGTATTTAATACCTACAGCCGAAGTACCCCTTACCAACCTCTATCGAGATTGTATTGTATCTGAAGCAGAGCTACCCATTAAATTGGCAGGCCACACGCCCTGCTTTAGACGCGAAGCAGGCTCTTGGGGTGCCGATGTAAGAGGCCTCAATAGGCTGCATCAATTTGATAAAGTGGAATTGGTACAGATTTGTCATCCTACCGATTCCTATCGCCAACTAGAGGAAATGCTTGCGCATGTACAAGGCTTATTAACGCAGTTGGAGCTTCCCTACCGGATTTTAAAACTCTGTACAGGCGATTTGGGATTCTGTGCAGCTATGACTTATGATTTAGAAGTATTTTCAGTAGCCCAAAACAAATGGCTAGAAGTAAGTTCTGTTAGCAACTTCGAGACTTTTCAATCCAATAGGTTGGCCTTGCGGTACAAAGACAAGTACAGAAAAAGTCATCTCCTGCATACGCTAAACGGTAGTGGGTTGGCTTTACCCCGCGTATTGGCCGCTTTATTAGAGCTCAACCAAACGAAAGAAGGCATTGTTGTTCCCAAGGTATTGCAACCTTATACCGGGTTTTCTATCATTTGAATCTGATGAAGTATATACGTATATACCCAATCGGATTCAAGATGTGAGATTTTAGGGTTTACAAACCAACTAAGTGAACACCAGCATCAACAATTTATTTCAGGTTATCAAACCCCTATCTTCATTCTTACAGCCCACATTCCGCACCTTTTAATTCTATGTATGCTGCGGTTTTGTGGGTCCGTATCTCCTACAAATTCCTCAGCATAAGCGCGTCCTTCAAGAG
>JAYTOH010000062.1:0-5453 GCA_043747895.1 Amoebophilaceae bacterium | reverse complement strand
GCCACATTAAAAGGTTGTGATAAAAAACGCTGCACTTTTCTAGCACGGTACACCGTTTGTGTATCTTCTTCCGACAACTCATCCATACCCAAGATGGCTATGATGTCTTGGAGTTCCTTATACCGCTGAAGCATTTTTTTTACTTTTTGAGCCGTTTCATAATGTACATGGCCTACCACTTCTGGATTTAAGGCCCTGGACGAAGAATCAAGTGGGTCTACTGCAGGATAAATACCCAATGCAGCAATTTTCCTAGACAGCACGGTAGTCGTATCTAAGTGCGTAAATGTAGTTGCTGGAGCAGGATCGGTTAGATCGTCTGCTGGCACATATACTGCTTGTACCGAAGTAATGGAACCATTTTTGACCGAAGTAATGCGTTCTTGCATAGCACCCATTTCGGTAGCCAGTGTAGGTTGATACCCTACAGCAGAAGGCATTCGGCCCAGCAATGCAGAAATTTCTGCACCCGCTTGGGTGAAACGAAAAATATTGTCTATAAAAAAGAGAATATCTTTACCAGATTCATTTTCAACACTATCCCTAAAGTATTCTGCAATTGAAAGACCCGTGAGCGCTACACGCGCCCTGGATCCAGGAGATTCATTCATTTGGCCAAATACAAGAGTGGCCTGAGAAGACCGCAATGCTTCGTAATCTACCTTACTCAGATCCCATTCCCCTTGCTCCATAGATTCTGTAAATGCTTTCCCATAATTGATAACACCTGCTTCAATCATTTCCCGCAATAAGTCATTCCCTTCGCGGGTACGTTCGCCCACACCAGCAAATACAGAAAGACCGTTGTATGACTTGGCGATGTTGTCAATCAGTTCCATAATCAAAACCGTCTTCCCTACCCCAGCACCACCAAATAGCCCAATTTTACCCCCCTTGACATAAGGTGCTAAAAGATCTATAATTTTAATGCCGGTATAGAGAATTTCAGTGGTCGAAGTAAGTTGATCAAAATCAGGAGCCGCTCTATGAATCGGAAGTTTTTGGTTGGTTTCGGGTTGCTGCATGCCGTCTATGGCATTGCCTACTACATTAAATAGACGGCCTCGTACGGCATTGCCTACTGGAACTTGAATCGGAACCCCGGTGTCTATGACCTCCAACCCCCTCATCAAGCCTTCCGTTCCTTCCATAGCAATACCGCGTATACAATGCTCACCAAGATGTTGTTGGCATTCTATTGTAATACGCTTACCCGTGGGGGATATAACATGCAATGCATTTAATATGCTTGGCAAAGTAGCTGATTCATCGAAACGCATATCGATGACAGGACCTATAATTTGAGTAATTTTTCCAGTATGGGACATCCTTGTGCTCTACAAATTAAAATATATATAAATAGCAATCCGGTAATTGCTGCACTGTCGTAGGGTTTAACCTTTGCTTTGAATAGAGCTCTATACCCAATCGGATTCAAGTTGTGGGTTCTCCATCTCGTCCTCCGTACTGCAAACCGAGCCTTTGAAAAAGGAGTGCATAGAAAACGTGTAAGCAAAAAGGAAAAGGAAAACAGCTGTCTGAGCCCGAAGGGCGAGTTCTGCTTTTCTACTCTTTATCCCATAACTTCACTCCTATAGCGCATATTCCTAAAAATTCCTCATATATTACCAATATGCCAAAACTTTGGGATGTACCATCTACGCACACCACAACATAGTTCATTTTGGATATATACCATGGATTACTGGTACCAGAGCGTCCAATTGATGGTAAAAAACTCGTTTTGAGCAACAACGCACAAACCAATTGGTATGCCTTCAAAGTTACGTAGAAGTTTACTAAAAACAGCAACCCTGCTCCCTACGAATCCAGGAACAGCCATGTGGCTATACGAACGTGAAATAGAAATACGAAACAAGGACCAATGCCTCAAGATTAAACCCACATTTCATTCCATCCTAGTTATACGCTATAGGAATCAAGATATGTCCTTTTTTTTCTTACGTACGGCAAACCGCACCTCCTTTTTTCAATCAGCGCTTGATTTTTTGATGCTTTTGTAGCAAGACAAAAGTACAGAGCAAGAAGGACTGCCTCGTAGGAACCCATCTCGTACATTCATGCCGACCACGTATAACTCCCTGTTTTAAAATGGGAGATCGTTATGACCTTCCTCAAAAGAGGCATGGTTATCAGTAGTTTCGCTTGTTTTGGTTGTTTTTTCCAAACGCCATGCTTGCAATGAATTGAAATACTTGACAATTCCCTCAGCATTGGTCCATTTTCTTCCACGTAAATTGAAATGAACCGTTACTTCTTCCCCTTCCGAAAACCCATCCAACAAATCGCACTTATCTTGAATCAACTCAAAAGATACATATTCTGGATATTGTGGGTTTTCTATATACTCTAATACAAACGCTCTCTTTTTAAAGGATTCAGACACGTATTGTGGATCGTTTATTTCAATTAATTTTCCTGTTATATTCATGGCAGTATTTGGATTATCGTATGCTATCTTATGTATTTGACGTTAATATAGATTAAAACCGTTTCAATGCAACCTTCTAGGGTTCCCCTTTGCCGTTCTTTCCGTACACAAACTCCGCATATATCTGCATATGCTGTGGTTTTCTGTGCCGAAACGCCCTACAACTTGAACTGATGGCAACGGCCTTAGATCATGCCCCTACAAAAGGCCAACAACCTTTTGCAAAGCTTTCGATATTTATTTGGCATTATGTCACTTATTTTTGAATTTGGCAAATGCAAATGCTATAAAAAACAAAATACCTGCTAGTGTAACCATTGTAGCAGCCATAGAGCTATTGAAAAATAGACTTATATAATAACCACCTACAGCAGTTGCAAACGCAAAAAAAACGTTGTATAACAAAAGTCGTTTGAGAGACTTAGTGGTTAAATACATACTAGCCGACGGAACAATAAGCAATGCCACCACCAAAATGGCGCCAGCTACTTCAAAAGTTGCGACAGTGGTTAGTGCAGTTACGGCCATCAAAGCATAATGCCAACCTTTGGTATGCATGCCAATGCTTTGCGCAAACTCTGGATCAAACGTACTTGCAAATAGCTGCTTGTATCCCAAAACAATAAAACTTAAATTCAGCCCCAAAGCCATCAATAGTAGGTAAAAAGACTTAGGACCTAAATGGATACCACCAGCAGTTTTATACACATCCAGTGGCACAGTTGCCAATTCTCCATATAAACTACACTCTGGATCTAAGTCTATTTTTCTACTAAAAAAAGAAATGAGAATCACGCCTAAAGCAAACAAAAACGTAAAATTAATGCCAATAGCAGCATCGGTCTGTATGTGTACGTTCTTTTCTAGAAATGCAACAAGAAAGCTCACCAAAAGACCAGTTAGGGTTGCACCCAAAAACAGCACAGGCGCATATTTAGTTCCCGTTACTAACAAGGCCAATACGATGCCAGGCAGCATCGAGTGGGCAATGGCATCTCCCATCATGGCTATTTTGCGCAACACCAAGTAGGTACCCACCAAAGCACAATTGATGCCAGCCAAGGCAGCAACAACAATGGTCCACCATGCATCATCCATAGTTACTTTGTTTCATTTAATGTTTTTCGAAGTACCATACAAAGTTCCGACCACGTATACTGTTTTTGCATGCTTGTCTCCATATGTTTTAAGGCATATTTATTGGCTGCCAATTCTTCTTCGCCCAAGATCAGAACAAAAGGAATCTTTTTCTTATCCGCATAAGCAAACTGCTTTTTTAACTTGACACGTTCGGGATAGATTTCTGCCTTAAAGCCAGTAGCACGCAATTGACTCAAAGCAAGCAACAAGGGAGCTTCCGTTTGGACATCCATATTGAGGAGCAATACTTCTGTCGTATAGCCTACCACCCCATCAAAAAGCCCCTGCCACTCCATCACATCATAGAGTCTATCGATGCCAAATGAAAACCCCATGCCACTCCATTCAGCTCCTCCAAACAGTGTACCCAGCTTATCGTACCTTCCTCCTCCACCTACACTACCTACCTGTGCACCTACTATGGTTGCTTCCATAACGAGCCCAGTATAATAAGCCAATCCGCGAGCCAAGGTAGGTTCCAAAATAAAGCAATCATCTGGAGCTCCAAGCGCTTGCACGAGTTTGATGCATTCTGTTAAAAGCGCAAGTGCCTTGGCGCCTCTTTCTGTATCGCCAATCACTGTCTGGAGTTGTTGCAACCGTTCCATATTGGTCCCTTGCAATTGAACCAACGACGCAAGTGATGCAATGGCCTGCGTACTGAAACCTTTCCCCGATAATTCAGCTGCAACAGCATCAAAACCAACTTTTTCCATCTTATCTACGACAATACAAAACGTTTTTTCTGCTTCACTTCCTTCTTGCGCACCAGAAACAGCAGATAGAATCCCTCTATGACTTACCTTAATTTGGGCATCGCGTATGCGCAAGTGCGTAAAAACATCGCAAACCAATTTCAACATCTCGGCTTCGCATACCAACGAAGTACTGCCTATAATATCTGCATCGCATTGCAAAAATTCTCTGTATCGCCCCTTCTGTGGCCTATCTGCACGCCATACCGGCTGGATTTGATACCGTCGAAATGGAAAAAGCAGCCGATGTTGATTGGCTACAATATAGCGCACCAGAGGAACCGTCAAATCGTATCGAAGACCTTTATCTGTAATGTGTTTGCGTATTTCTTTACACGTAGTCCACACCACGGCTGGATCCATCCCTTCTAAAAAATTCCCCGACTTGAGCACGTTAAAAATCAACTGCTCACCTTCTTCCCCATATTTCCCAGTAAGCGTAGCACGGTATTCCAAGGCAGGTGTTTCCAATGGTGCAAAACCATAACAGGTATAAACAGACTGAATAACGGACAAAATATGATTGCGTTTGTAAAGCTCCACAGCACCGTAGTCGCGCATACCCTTTACCAATTTCGGAAGGATGTTCATATTCTTTTTGAGAAGTAATAAAAAGTTTATAAAAATAAGTATTGCAACACAAACTTCTTTGGATTGTCCCCTCAGTGTGCTGCATCGGAATAACGCACTCAGGCAGCGCTTACACAAAACACCGGTCTCGGACCAGAAGACGACACCAAGTCGTACCACGATGCAACGCATTCAAAGGTGAATTTACAGGATCATGCGCTCATTCACAAACGTTGCGTGCTTCTTTCTAACATGTTTGGAAACAGATACAGGGAAAAGTCAAGCAGTAGTGCGCCATAGACGCACTCCCCAAACAGGTTCGTCAAGCTCAATGCCCCCTTGTTTGAGCAACCAAATCATACGTCGCATGCGCAGCCACGGCAGCTTTGCCTGAAAAGGCCATCCTTACTTCCACTACCAGATGCTACAGATGGTGTTGTGTTAGGTACCATAAAGAACTGGTTTGGATCAAAGTTAAATAATTCGGGAGAGACTTCCCATTCTTTTTGAATAAATTCCCATGGAGTTTTTCCGTG
>JAYTOH010000061.1:0-5468 GCA_043747895.1 Amoebophilaceae bacterium | reverse complement strand
CAAAAACTACTTCAGTATTGTAACGACAACCCATCAAGCAGCACTGGAACAGATACCTTCTCTAAAAAAAAGCAAGACATCACTGCGCAAAGTTTGCTTTTTGAACCAAGCGTGAAGAAACGACGCAACGCTTAGAAAGCAAAATGAGCAACATGCGCGGCTGTACACCAAAAGAACAACCAAGGCAAATCACAGGGTATTATGGATGCACAAGAAACAGATACCTTCTTTATGAAAGAAGCCTTAAAGGAGGCACAAGCAGCGGAAAAACGGGGAGAGATACCCATTGGGGCCGTGGTAGTAGCCAATGGAAGCATCGTAGCACGTGCCCACAATCAGGTAGAGCTACTACAAGACCCCACTGCGCATGCCGAAATGGTGGCATTGACCGCTGCTGCCAGCCACTTTAAGAGCAAGTACTTAACCAAATGTACGTTGTACGTGACGCTAGAGCCCTGTGTAATGTGTAGTGGAGCCCTTTATTGGGCTCAGCTGCACCGATTGGTATTTGGCGCACGAGACCCCAAAAGAGGGTATCAAACCTGTGCTACTACCCTGCTTCATCCACGTACAGAAGTAGTTCCCGCTGTTTTAGCAGAACCAAGCAGTATATTGCTGATAGATTTTTTTCAAAGGCGAAGAAACCTTATATTGTAGCGGAAAGTTCGACCATGTCGAAGCCGTTGTCCTGGAAGGTTGTATGGGTTCCATAGGGTAACGGGCTTGTTCCTTGTCACAACATTATTAACACGCTCTTATGGTTTTTACACTTCCCAACTTGCCCTATGCCTACGATGCCTTAGAGCCGCACATAGATGCTAGAACCATGGCAATACACCATACCAAGCACCATCAAGCCTATGTGCATGGCTTGAATCAAGCAATTGCGGAAACACCCATAGCATCCGAAACCAAACCAGAAGCGGTTCTACTGGACACACTCATGCATGCGATCGGTTCCTATAGCATGTCTGTACGCAACAATGCAGGAGGACATTTCAACCATTCCTTTTTCTGGGAAAGCCTTGCCCCAGCTGCTTCCAGACAACCAAATGGCCCATTGGGGAAGGCATTGGAACACACTTTTGGCAGTTTTGATGCATTCAAGCAGGTTTTTACGACTGCTGCTGCGACGCGTTTTGGATCTGGATGGGCTTGGCTCTCTCTGGTACCCACGGATGGATGCTTGCGCATTACCAGTACTGCCAACCAAGACAATCCATGTATGACCATACTGCCGTTAGAAGCGCAAGGGATACCGCTCTTAGGACTGGATGTGTGGGAACATGCTTATTACCTTTTGTACCAAAATAGCCGTTTGGACTATATAACTGCTTTTTGGAACCTCATTCATTGGGAACGCATTGAACATAGATTCGCTCAAGCAAATAAAGTACTTGCCGAACGAAAGGGTGGTTGAGCCATTCTTAGGCATACAGACAAGGTATGACACCAAAATGGCCAACCAGCACAAATGATGAAAAACGCTCATGCAACAAATAGGGCTCTATGAACAGCCCCCATACTGGGAAACGATTACAGAAACAGCAAAACGCTTGCGCCAAACACATACATACCAAAACCCAAATTGCTTGCATTTGAAAAACATAATAGATGCTACAAATTGAAACAAACAAACCCAAGTTCCGGGTGCTTACACATCGGTTCCATGACAGATGGCTGACCCAATTTGACTGCCAAGGCCACACTGCAATAGGATTCAGGTAGGTTCAGCTCCTTGTCCATGGCATCCACAGGACAAATTAAATTTAACCTATGTATGGACTTTTCATTCATTTTTTGTAAATTTCTTGCTTTTCAAGTGGTTGCAATCACGGTTCAGGGCCGTTGCAATGGAAGGTTGTATCGGTTCAACTTTGGGCATTGCCAGACGAAAACCGCAACATATGCAGGGGTTGCGTACAGAAATAATGCCAACGGGGACCATAGTAAGGTTTTATGGCAACGGACTCGGTTCATTTTAACATAGCTTATGCAGGGTAAAGAAAAAATATTTCCAAAAAAACACACACCACAATCTATCTTTGTACTAGCCATACTTGTTGTATTGGGGTTGATCTTCTACTATGGGAAAGAGAAACCCATCATTCCAATTTCCGAGAAGCGTTTTGAAACAATGATGTTGGCCCAAGATGTAAAATCTGTTACCTTGATTACCAATCAACGGATCGTAGAAATAGTGCTCAAAGAAGAAGTATGGGAGAAAGAAACGTATCAGAAAGAACGTACAAAAAGGCCTTATTGGAAAAATGCTTCACGCATCGTTTATACATTTCGCATTCCTTCTTTTGGCATTTTCGATCGAAATTTCAAACAAATAGAAGCTCAAATGCCCCCAGAAGCCAGAATCGGCTATGTTTCTGAAGAGCGATCAGAACCAATAAGATTTATAAACTGGTCCTTCTTATTTACCCTATTTATGCTCTATTGGTTTTTTATTCGCAAGTCCGATACAGGCCTAACGGGAGCAGGAGGGCAAATTTTCAACATGAACAAGCTCAAGACCACTGTTTTTGACAAAGACAAACAAGCCAAAGTAACGTTTCAAGACGTAGCAGGCATGAAGGAAGCCAAAGAAGAAGTAAAAGAAATAGTAGATTTCTTGAAAACACCAGAACATTTCACCACCCTTGGCGGAAAAATTCCCAAAGGTGTATTGCTGGTAGGCCCTCCCGGTACAGGTAAAACATTGTTAGCCAAGGCAGTAGCAGGAGAAGCAGACGTGCCTTTTATCTATTTATCTGGGTCTGATTTCGTAGAAATGTTTGTGGGCGTAGGTGCCGCCCGCGTACGCGAACTCTTTAGAAAAGCCAAAGAAAAAGCACCCTGTATCATCTTCATCGATGAAATCGATGCCATAGGTCGAGCACGCGGAAAAGCGAATGCACCAGGCGTAAACGACGAACGCGAAAATACCCTCAACTCACTCTTGGTTGAAATGGATGGTTTCTCCACCAACTCAGGCGTCATCATTATGGCAGCTACCAATCGACCAGAAATATTGGATACAGCACTACTGCGTCCAGGACGATTTGATCGCCAAGTAAGCATAGACAATCCCGATATTGTAGACCGTGAGGCCATTATACGTTGTCACAGCAAAGGACTTAAACTAGAAAAATACATCCGTATCAAACAATTGGCTGAGCAGACCCCTGGATTTTCTGGTGCAGATTTGGCCAATATGTGCAACGAAGCAGCATTGATCGCTGCTAGAAAAAATAGGAAGCACATTGCCATGCCCGATTTTCAAGCTGCCATAGACCGTATTATTGGTGGATTGGAAAAGAAAAACAAACTAATCTCCCCCGAAGAGAAAAAAATAGTAGCCTACCATGAGGCAGGCCATGCCATTGCTGGATGGTTTTTGGAACATGCACATCCCTTGGTTAAAGTAAGCATTGTGCCACGTGGAATAGCTGCATTGGGATATGCACAGTATTTGCCCAAAGAACAGTTCATCTACCAGGAAGACCAACTATTGGATGAAATAGCTATGGCACTGGGAGGAAGAGCAGCAGAGGAACTGATCTTTGGAAAAATTTCTACCGGAGCCTTAAACGACTTAGAACGGGTTACCAAATTGGCCTATAGCATGGTGACTATGTATGGCATGAATGCAAAAATAGGACATATTTCCTTCCATAATTCAAAACAAACGGACTATAATTTTACCAAGCCCTATTCCGAGCAAACTGCGCATACCATTGATGAAGAAGTCAAGGCCATCATCGATGGTACCTACGAACGAACCAAATTGCTCTTGACCGACAAACTGGATAAACTCACCCTGTTGGCCGAAACCTTATTGGTAAAAGAGACGATCTTTAAATCAGATTTAGAGCGATTGATCGGGAAACGCAACCTGAAGCACAAGAAAAGGCATAAAAAATCTCCACCTCTAGAACCTAGTCATGTACCTACAACGTGTGCACAGGACAATGAAGTTCCAAATAAGGAAAATATCAAAGAAACGAACCCATCGCCTGAAACATAAATGGATGAACAAAGTTCCTATGCATAAAAAAATAGGGATAATCATGGGAGGGTTTACGCCCGAGCGACATGTATCCTTAGAAAGTGGACGCAACGTCTACAGTAAGTTAACTGCCGCTGGAGTCTATGAAGTGCTTCCGTTGTTTTTGTCTGGATGTATCGAACAACAACGTATTTTTCACATACCCATTGCTCTTTTACTCAAAGACAACGCAGACGATGTGCACGACTTTCTTTTGCATCCCGAGAAAAACTACGCCTCAAAAGCCTTGTTGGCCTCCATCCGATCCGAAGCTTTTGCGCTTACCAAAACCTATGCACAAGGGTCTATCTTTGAACCAGAAGAACTAACCTATGCAGCCTTAAAAGACCGAGTAGATTTTGTTTTCATCGCTTTGCACGGCAGACCGGGTGAAGACGGAACGATACAAAGCATATTGGAGCAGTACGACATTCCTTATAATGGATCAGGTATAGCAGCTGCTGCATTAACGATTGACAAATATGCTACCAATCGATGCTTGGCTGAGAAAGGCTTTCACGTGGCAGATCAAATGATCGCTACAAAAGAGGCGTGGATACAAGATCCACAGGCATGGGCACAAACGATAGAAAACAGATTATCTTATCCACTCATTGTCAAACCTATAGACGATGGATGCAGTGCAGGAGTGGAGAAAATCACGCATAGCGCACAATTGTTGGCCTATGCATCCGCTGTTTTTGGAGGGCAACAAAAAAACGATCTGCACGCAAAGAACATAGCCAATACATGGCAAACCAGAGCAAAATTCTTAGTAGAGGCATTCATTGGCAATGCGAACAAAACCTCCCATTTCTTCGAAACGACCACAGGCCTATTGACCCATGTAGGGCCTGCGAATGAAACCATCTATGAAATCTTTGAACCGTCGGAAGTACTTGCTGCAGCAGGCATCCTCTCCTTGGAAGAGAAATTTCTAGCAGGAGAAGGCCATAACATTACCCCAGTACGACTTCATGCAGATCCATTGGCTTCCGAAACCATGCGCAAACAGGTTCGCAACGAACTTGAAAGAGTAGCAAAAGCCCTCAATATACAAGGATATGCACGCATCGATGCATTTGTACAGGTAGATGCACAACAGCATACAACGGTATGGATTATTGAAATCAATGCATTGCCTGCCCTAACGCCAGCGACCTGTATTTTCCACCAATCTGCCCTAAACGGTTATACGCCACTGGCATTTCTAGAAGCGATTATTTCCTATGGGTGCACCAAAAAGAACTTCAGCCACAGGCACTAAAACAACACAAATTCCGGATAAAAAAATTTTTATACTGTAAACCAGAAAATTTTGTCATACAAATGTGTTAGGTACCATAAAGAACTGGTTTGGATCAAAGTTAAATAATTCGGGAGAGACTTCCCATTCTTTTTGAATAAATTCCCATGGAGTTTTTCCGTG
>JAYTOH010000060.1:0-35274 GCA_043747895.1 Amoebophilaceae bacterium | reverse complement strand
TTTTCTGGAAATGTTTTCCCTTCTTTAGGAGTTATTTTAAGGGTAGCAGTATGTGTGTCAAACAACGCGTCAAATACAGGTGTCATACCGTTCATGGTGCTGACCACTAAAACCAAAACAGCGGTGCCCAAAGCAATACTGTAACAGGTCAGTCTGGACAAACGGTGTACCCATGTTTTTTTTACCTGCCTCTGGGCATACCGCTTGGCTATAAAAAATGCGCCTAACATGAAAATTAAAAAAATGATCAAAAAGTATACAAATAGGCTTGCATTAAGCTGAAATTTCCTATAATTTTGGCTTTAAATGTCAAAATAAAACAACTGGTTTTACCCAACCACATACAAATTTAAAATTTAATTATGTATTGGACACTTGAATTAGTATCTTATCTAGAAGATGCCCCTTGGCCAGCTACCAAAGACGAATTGATCGACTATGCAAAGCGCTCAGGAGCGCCTTTTGAAGTGATTCGAAACCTAGAAGAATTGGATGATGACGATTACCCTTATTCTTCGATCGAAGAAATATGGCCAGATTATCCAACAGGTGACGACTTTGTTTTTAATGAAGACGAGTATTAGGGTTGTTATGTTCCCAATAATGCTTCGCTTCACCGTTGGTTTGTCGGGTTTTTTTTATTGTATGCCTTTGTTGTTGCATGCCCATGAGGCATCTTCGGGTACGCCTAAAATAGGCTCCATAACTTTTCAATCGGAAGGTGCCATACATTCTATGTCCATGAAACCGCTTCCGTATCAACGGTTTTTGAAGTGGTTTTCGCCCACTACAGCACCTTCCTTGCTGCACAGTCAACTGCCTGTACAATCTGGTGATGCATTGGATTATGGTACGTTTGCCCATGTTGAGAAAAAGTTGGCTAAGCTCCCTTATCTTGCAAAAGCATCGGTTACGGGAACCCAAGTGGACGATGCATTGGGCACTTGGGATATTTTGGTCCAAACCAAAGACCGATTTCCCCTAACCATTGATTTAAACTTAGAGGAAGGTGCTTTGCTTACGTTCACCCATCACCATGCGTGGGGATATGGGCACGTACTGCGCAACCAACTCTTCTTAAAAAAAAGGTGGGGGTATGGTTTGGAATACGAACTACCCAAAGCACATGGGTGGTATCGCGTGGGAGGGCAGTGGTACCACCAAACAGGTAGGCAAGATACGTATCGCTTTCGGCACCTACAGCTGGCTGTGGGAAAAACCTTTTTGTTTCACAAAGCCAATAAGGAAGAGGAGTATTATTGGGCATTGGCCTGCGGCGGATGCAAACGGAGTTTTTCCATGCGGCCCTTGGTTACAGACCAAACCAACCGATTGTGCCACAATCATACCCTTGCTTTGGTTAAATTAAGCCTGGTAGACGATGCAACTACCAAAATGCGTTCCCTTTATACCCTGCACGCTGCGGAAAGGGTGCCCAAGGGGGGCGGGGTGGCGTTCCTCTATGGCTATCAACGAGGGGAGTATAGAAATCGGCAGTATGTGGGACTCCAGACCGTAAAAAATGTGGTTGCATCTGGTTTTTGCCATATGAGCGGTTCCGTTGGCGTGTTCTTCGCTAAGAAAAAAACGATTGAAGAAGGTGTGTTGAAACTTGCACTGGACTATGCCACGCCCATCTTGTCCAAGGTGCACCGTCAATTTGTTTCCATTCAATATGTAATGGGATACCACATGCCCGCAGAACGCATGTTAGGCATGCGGAAACGGGATCCAGCCGAATTGGAACGACCAGATGCCGATAATTTGTTTGTTTCCCAAGAGTCCATACATGCTCGGTTGAACGCTTCTTTCGATCGGTTCTTACATGCTCCTATCTCAGTCAACCCCCTGCGTTTTGCTTTTTTTTGCTTTGGGAATGTGATTGCGTTGTACGACAGACACTTTGCATTGCTAAACACAACCTTAGTAGAAGCCTATGGCGTTGGTTTGCGTATTGGACATGCTGCTCGCCCATGGCCAGCGTTGGATGTAAAGATAGGCCATAGCCCCCTCCTAGGAAGAATGGTACCAACGGTACGTTTGTCTTTCTGTTCGGCAACAAATACATCCGATTGGAAGCCAGAATTGGTTTCCTATGCATAAAAAATGGCGTCTGTTTCAGAATCATTTATCTCCTATGCTTGATATAGAAAAGTTGTATCAAATGTATGCAACTGCTGGCTCGGTTTCCATCGACTCTAGAGCCATTGCACCAGGTGCGCTTTTTTTTGCCATTCGTGGAGCCAATTTCAATGGAAATGTGTTTGCAGCAGAAGCATTGGCCAAAGGAGCACGATACGTCATTGTAGACGATCCAATGTATGCTGCCTCTTTGGCTTGTATGTTGGTTGAAGATAGTTGTCAGGCATTGGAAACATTGGCTCATTACCACCGCACACGTCATAGAGCAGCTGTTCCAGTGATCGGCATAACGGGTTCGTATGGCAAAACGACTACCAAAGAGTTGCTGTATAGCGCCTTATGCACTACTTACCGTACCGCAGCCACCAAGGGCAATTTAAATACCAGCATAGGCGTGGCTTTAACCCTTTTGTCTATCCGTTCAGATACACAAATAGCTGTTGTAGAAATGGGAGCTACGGAATCGGGCGATATAGAGCGGTGTTGCCAACTTGCAGCACCTACCCATGGTATTATTACCGCGATAGGAGAAGCGCATCTGGCCGGATTTGGCACATTGCAAGGCGTTTTTCAGGCCAAAAGAGCCTTGTATGACTACCTATATCAAACGAAGGGAAAAATTTTTTTGAACAGCTTAGAACCTCTGTTGCAAGACGTAGGCAAACGCTTTAAAAGACCCATTACGTATCCGCAACCGACCGACTGTTTCCCCCTAGCGGTAGTGGCAGAAGATCCATATTTGTGGTGCAAAACCCCAAACGGAATGCCCTTTAAAACCCATTTGATGGGGAACCCCCATCGCAACAACATCGCTGCAGCCCTCTGTGCGGCGCACCATTTTCAGGTGCCACTGGAAACCGCTTGCCGAGCCATTCAAGCATACGTTCCTTCGAATCGGCGCATGGAGTTTGTACAAAAGGGCAGACATCAATTGATTGTAGACAGCTACAACGCCAGTCCTGCATCGGTGCAAGCGGCCTTGCGTGTTTTGTTGCAATTAAACGTACGGCACCGCATAGTAGTTTTGGGCGATATGGCTGAATTAGCCGAACAAACTGATTTTTGGCATGCTCAAATTGTTGCTCAGTTGCACGACCCTAGATACGACGTTGTATTGTTGTGCGGTGCCGCATGCGTGCGTGCTGTTCAACAGCGACCACATCCCAAAATACAATGTTTTTCAGATAAAGTAGCATTGGCTCATTATTTGGCCCACTGTCGATTTGAACCAAGTGGATGGCTGTTTAAAGGGAGCCATGGTTTACAGATGCATACCTTGGCAGAAGGAATTTGATGCGCAAAAGGGGATTGCTTTGGTGGCATTATGTTCATTACATAGTTTCCCCTGATTCCCCATTTAAAAAAGCATTAGTATTTATGCGATAGTTTATTTACTTTTTAACTTATATGGATAGCATCACAAAAAGAAATTAAAAATGAAATGATATATTGAATGATCTGTTGTCAAATGTCCTGAACGATAACCCATCAAAAGGCCTAAAAAATACAAAATTTGGACTTGTTGCTCTATAACAGGATTGCTTCTTATAGTAGTAAATAGGCTGTTAATGAACTAAATAATTTTAATTAAGTGTAGCAAAATGAAGCAATCCTAAAAGAAACTATAGAGCCACCATAGCTTTATTCTATACACATACAACACATGCACTACGACAAGAAATTTATCCCATATGCTCGAAAATTTATACCCTCTTTCAGCCATATTATTTACTGTGTTTGCTTATTTGTATGCATGGAAAGTTGCAGCGATAGACCTACCCAAAAATATCCTGGCATGGATACACAATCTGGCAAGTTGCAAAAAGAAAGTAAGCCAACAAGAGGACATAAACGCATAAGAGAGGGTTCAACTATGTCAGAAACAAGGACTGAATTACCTAGAAAACGCATCAAAATAACAAAAACGGTCAGAGTAGCCCTGGTGCCTCCCAACCAACAAGCCATTGTATTGCTCCATGGGTTGCATAGGTTGTCGTATGACTTTGTTAAAATGGAGCACAAATTGAAAGAAAAATTTCCAAAGGCGACCATCGTAGCTTTAAAGAGCGTAAATAAAAATCTCAATGAAAAAAATGCGCTTTCTCCTACGATGGTCTTGCCCATTCAAGCGCAAGCAATATTGGCGTACGAAGAAATAAAAAAAGCACTCGTGCGCAACAAACAAGTTGTACTTGTAGGGCACAGTCAAGGAGGATTACGGGGTTTTTCGGTTGTTAAAAACCATGCGCATGCGCTGGAAAAAGATCAATCCATTGTGGTCAAAAAACTCATTACCATAGGCACTCCTTGGAAAGGGGCTCCTGTTATGAATCACCTTAACGACCCACATGGAGCGATACAAGAATTAAATAAGGTAAAACAAACCTTAAATAAGATAGAAGGGACGTACAGCAAGCACATTACACGGTATATACTAAAAACCTCCATAGCAGAAAACTTCCCCTTCTTATTTAAGCATTTAGGCAAAAATGTGATAGATAAGAAAACGCCAGGGGCAGCAGAATTAAGGCCCGATAGTGATTTTATTAAAAACTTTGTAGCCTCAGGATTGGAGCAGGTTGCGATACCAATACGGGCTATTGCAGGCGTTTTAGTTGATTTTTCTCACCTTTTTTCTTCGTTTCCATCTACCATTAAAAAACAGGCATTGCAAAAACTCAACAGAGCATATGCAACCTTAATTGGCGGAAACCCAACCTGTGAACACGACATGTTGTTGCCTGTACAAACGCAACACGCAGAAGGATTGCGCAAACGTGATTTTCAAGAGATAAAAATATATGGAACATGCCATGGAAATAAAGTAGGCTTGTCGGTACAACAAGGGCTTGCTGAGCTCAACAACGACAAAGTCATACAAGCTGTAACTGCACTGATCGAAGAAAGCTTTTACGAAGAAAAACAGATAGAAGAAGAAGTCGTTGAAGCAGAAACGGCCCATCTAAAAGAAGCCCGCTTCGTTCCATACGAAACAAAAATTATGTAACTTTGTTCGCTAAGAGAACAGTCCATAGGTTTGGCTGTGGAAAAATAAAAAGCCTCTTTATATTTTATCCCACATTCCACACCAATTAAGTCATTGAAAATGCAAATTATTTATAAAATATATGGTTCATATTTTTGAAAAAATGAGCACTGTTTTATTTTTTATGGTTTAACTATGTGTATTGCATCGAAAAAATTGAACCCGACATACAAAAACGCTATAGAACGTGTATGCATCGAGGCTGTGCATCATCCCCTCTTGCGTCAAATTGGTACCGTGGCAGATGCACTTCAACTCGAGACCTATGCAGTAGGAGGGTTTGTACGGGATACCTTGCTGGGACGTGCCTCAAAAGACCTGGACATTGTTTGTGTGGGAGATGGGATGCTGTTGGCAAAAGCTGTTGCACATGCTTTTGACAAAACGTTACCGGTTACCTTATTTAAGACGTTTGGAACGGCCATGTTGGAATGGCAAGGGTGGATTTTCGAGTTTGTAGGCGCACGCAAGGAATCATACGATGCTGCTTCGCGCAATCCAAGTGTAACGCAGGGTACGTTGGCAGACGACCAGCTGAGACGCGACTTTACCATCAACGCAATGGCCATTTGTTTGAACAAAGCCCATGCTGGCATGTTATTGGATCCTTTTCAAGGTCAGGACGATTTAGCAGAAGGCATCATCCGCACCCCTTGCGATCCAGTTCAAACATTTTCTGACGATCCCTTACGGATGATACGAGCCATACGGTTTTCTACACAATTAGGCTTCAAAATCAGTGAAGATACTTTGCAAGCCCTGGCCGCTATGCGGGACCGGTTATCCATCGTTTCTCAGGAACGCATTGCCGAAGAACTGCACAAAATCGTTGCCAGTTCGAAACCTTCGCATGGGTTCCAATTGTTGCTTGAAACCAAATTGCTGGAATACATATTTCCAGAAATGGTCCATTTGGTAGGGCAAGAACAGATTTGTATCCACTCCCACAAAGATAATTTTTCGCATACCTTGGAGGTATTAGACAATGTAGCCCAACATTCTACAAAACTGTGGCTACGTTGGGCAGCCATTTTCCACGATATAGCCAAACCATTGACCAAGCGATTTGATCCGGTTCATGGTTTTTCGTTTCACGGTCATGAAGTATTGGGGGCTAAAATGGTGCCTAGTATCTTCCGTAGGATGAAATTTCCCATATACAAAGAGGTGATGGGGTATGTACAGAAATTGGTTCGACTGCATTTGCGTCCCATTGCATTGGTCAACGAAGTAACCGATACAGCCATACGAAGGCTCCTATACGAAGCAGGAGAAGACCTAGAAGATTTGTTTCTATTGTGTAGAGCGGATATTACCTCTAAAAATGAAACCAGGGTACAACGTTATTTGGCCAACTTTGCTAAAGTAGAAGCCAAAATTTTAGACGTCGAAGCACGCGACAGCATTCGAAACTTTCAGCCTGTAATTACAGGGAAAGTTATTATGGATCGGTTTGGCCTCAAACCATCTCCTGCTGTAGGCCGTATCAAGGAAGCAGTTAAAGAAGCTATCCTAGAAGGAAAAATTAAAAACACATACGAAGAAGCTTTTCACTATATGAAAACAATTGGATGCGAGCTCTTGGCGTAACTTGAGGCCGTTGCAATGGGAAGGTTACGGGCTTCATAGCATTTGCGCATGGCAAACCGCAGCGTACGTAAGTACGTAACTACATCAGCATGGCATGAAGATGCGGATTCTGCGTACAGCACGAATGCCAAAGTAGGCCATAGAAGGTTTCATGCAACAACCTCAGTATGGTTCATTCGTCAAATTACCTTAACTTAGCACATGTATACAAAACCAAATGCTCAATTGCCTTGTCCGTATTTATTTTCATACACACTTATTTGGAAAATACACTATTAGTTTATTTATATGCAGCTTCGAGCCGACTCATTGGTTAAAACATACAAAGGCCGTAAGGTCGTAAAGGGGGTGTCTATTGCCGTTTCTTCGGGAGAAATCGTGGGCTTACTTGGCCCAAATGGAGCCGGAAAAACGACCACATTTTACATGATCGTTGGATTGATCAAACCCAACGATGGCGCTATTTATTTAAATGAAACCTGTATTACGGCATTGCCTTTGTACAAGCGCGCCCAACTAGGTATTAGTTATCTGCCGCAGGAAGCTTCTGTGTTTCGGGATCTGACCGTAGAAGAAAACATTATGGCCATCTTAGAAATGCGTAACCTAGCGCACCCACAGCGGAAAGAAAAGTTGGAACAACTGCTCGAGGAATTTAGCATTGCCCACATACGGAAAAGCAAAGGAAATATACTTTCGGGCGGAGAACGCCGCCGTACTGAAATTGCGAGAGCCTTGGCTACGGACCCTAAATTTGTTTTGCTAGACGAGCCTTTTGCAGGCGTAGATCCCATAGCGGTAGAAGAAATTCAATTGCTTATTGCAAAACTGAAGAACAGCAATATTGGTGTACTCATTACCGATCATAATGTAGATGAAACACTCTCGATTACCCATAGGGCTTATCTGATGTTTGCAGGGACGCTTCTAAAAGCAGGTACCGCAGAAGAATTGGCTACAGACGAACAAGTGCGTAGGCTTTACTTGGGTGAAAAGTTTGAACTAAAACGGTACGAATAGCTTTTGTGCACATACAGATCCATATACATTAGAGCGCTTTCAGAACGCCCTCTTGGTTGAGGTATTTCTAAAAATACCTCAACCAAGAGGGTCAATCCGGACAATTTATGAAAAAGCGTTATTTAAACCATCATCTCTTATGCATGTGACCACAAACGAACCATACGAAGCCGTCATTGGATTAGAAATCCACATTCAATTGCTTACGCATAGCAAAATGTTCGCTTCCGACCAAGCAGCATATGGTGCGTTGCCCAATACCAATCTCAGTGCCATTACCTTGGCATATCCTGGTACATTGCCACAAGTCAATCAAAAAGCATTTGAATATGCTGTAAAGTTGGGTTTGGCTTGTGCTTCCAATATTACGGAATGGAATTTTTTTGCACGTAAAAGTTATTTTTATCCCGATTTACCCAAAGGGTATCAAATTACACAGGATACTACGCCTATTTGTCGCGGCGGATTTGTGCCGATCCAGACAGAAACAGGGATCAAAAAAAACATCTCCTTGATCCGCATGCATTTGGAAGAAGATACTGGAAAGTCGTTGCACGGTTTGGTAGCAGAAAGTACTTTGTTGGATTACAACCGTGCTGGTACGCCTTTATTAGAACTGGTAACGGCTCCAGAAATTCAGTCGGGTGCAGAAGCCTACCAATTCCTCACAGAAATTCGTAAATTGGTACGGTATTTAGAAATTTGCGATGGAAATATGGAAGAAGCTTCTCTACGTTGCGATGCCAATATTTCAGTTATGCCCAAAGGGGGCAAACAATACGGCACGCGTGTAGAAGTTAAGAACATGAATTCTATGCGCAACGTACAACTTGCCATAGAGTATGAAATTGCGCGTCAAACAGCCCTCTTAGAAGCAGGCGAACCAGTACTGGCAGAAACAAGGCATTTTCAAGGCATTTTAGGAGAAACCATTGGCTTACGTGCCAAAGAAACGGCAGCAGACTACCGCTATTTCCCAGAACCAGATATCCCTCCAGTAGTGGTTTCTAAAGAATGGATTGCCTCCATTCAGGCTACCATGCCCTTATTGCCAGCTGCTTTTTTCACTAAATTTGTAGAGACATATGGTCTATCTCATTATGCTGCTGCGTTGCTTACCGAAAGCAAAGCATTGGCCTTGTTTTTTGAAGTAATATGCCGACATACTGCACACCATGCTGCTGTTGCGAATTGGTTGATTGGTCCAGTAAAAGGGTACCTGAACCAACAATCGCTTGCCTTAGAAGAGTTTCCACTTACACCGCAACAGATAGCCGCCTTAACGGAATTGGTAGAAAGTGGTGCAGTAGGTTTTTCAGTAGCCGCCAATCAAATTTTTCCCCTTTTGTTTCATGAAAAAGATACGTCTCCAAGGGAATTGGCCGAACGCCTGAAAATCATCCAAGACAACGATGCCTCTGCTTTAGAAAAATTGGTTTTAGAAGTGTTGGCCGACTACCCAGATAAGGTCATGGAATACAAAAAAGGCAAAAAAGGATTACTGGCCATGTTCGTGGGCGAAATTAGGAAGCGCAGCCAAGGAACCGCCAACTGCAACCTAGTGAGTACTCTCTTGCAAGAGCAGTTGGAACATTAAACCGTTTGCCTACTGCGTTCCTTTGTCGCATACCTCATTTTATATGAAACTTGAATCCCAACTTATAGAAGCCTTAAAAAAGGCCTTTTTAGATCAATACCATCTTGCTTTGGAAGAAGAGGAATGCACCCTTCAACTTACCAGAAAGGAATTTGAAGGCACTTTTTCTCTGGCAGTATTCCCTTATGCAAAAAGATGCAACCATCCTCCTGCTCAAGTGGCCGATACCATTGGACAGTGGCTGCAAACGCATACCGCCTTTATTGCCTCTTACAACGTTATAGGTGGTTTTTTGAACCTAGTGCTACAGGACTATATTTGGCTGTCCATGCTCAAAGAGGTACTGCAAAACCCGAACTATGGGCAGTTGCCAAAGCAAGATAGTCGGGTTGTCGTTGAATTTTCATGCCCCAATACCAACAAACCACAGCACCTTGGTCATTTACGCAATAATTTCTTGGGAAATGCATTGGCTAACATATTGAAAGCTGCAGGGCATACGGTACACAAAGTCAATCTCATCAACGATCGCGGCATTCATATTTGCAAATCCATGGTGGCCTATCAACAATTTGGCGCTGGTGAAACTCCTGAGAGCAGTGGCATAAAAGGCGATCATTTGGTAGGCAAATACTATGTACTGTTTGACCAAGTATATCAGGAGCAATTGGCTGCTATGGAAAAAAAGGAGATAGGAGATGTGCCAACTGTGCCGCCTATTTTACAAGCCGCTCAGTGCATGTTGGTAGCCTGGGAGCAAGGAGATCCATGTATACTGGACTTGTGGCAAAAAATGAATGATTGGGTGTACGAGGGATTCAACGCTACCTACAACCAATTGGGCATTTCTTTTGATACGGTTTATTACGAATCAGACACGTACTTATTGGGTAAGCAAGTGGTAGAGGAAGGGTTGCAAAAAAAGATTTTCTACCGGCGAACCGATGGTGCTGTTGCCGTAGACTTGACGGCACAGGGACTGGATGAAAAAGTTGTCTTGCGCAGCGATGGAACGGCTGTATACATTACCCAAGATTTGGGTACGGCTGACTTACGGTATGCGGATTATTGTTTTGATAAGATGATTTATGTAGTTGGAAATGAACAGGAATACCATTTTAAAGTATTGTTTTCCATCATACACCAGCTGGGTAGAGTCTATCGTGGTGGTATGCATCATTTGACCTATGGTATGATAGAGCTTCCAGATGGTAAAATGAAATCTAGAGAAGGAAACGTAGTAGATGCCGATCAGCTGATAGACGAAATGATCGATACGGTCCGGTTGTATACCGAACAATCCAATAAGATCAAAGGGTTATCTCCAGTAGCACGGCAAGCGTTGCACCATATGCTCGCTATGGGCGCTCTAAAATTCTTTTTATTGCGCGTTGTACCTCAAAACAAAATGCTTTTTAATCCAAAAGAATCTATTGATTTTCAAGGAGATACTGGAACATTTATTCAGTATACATACGCCAGAATTTGCTCCTTGGAGCGCAAAGCAATAGGGGAGGAGTCTGTCCCATTAAATGCCTACCATGGTCCACTTGGTTCGTTGGAACAAGCAATTCTTTTTCAACTGTATCGGTTCCCTAATCAGATAGAAGAAGCAGCGCAGAGCTATATGCCTTCTGTTTTGGCCAACTATGCATTGGAATTGGCAAAGCTTTACAACAAATTTTACGCTGCCTACCCAATTATTCGAGAGCCAAATCCACCACTTCGAAGTTTTAGACGATCGCTTTCGGTAGCTGTGGGTACCTTGCTGAAAAAAAGCATGACTCTGTTAAGCATTGATTTGCCCGAGAAAATGTAATGCAGAAGCCTGTTTATACCTTGGAAATCAGTAAGAAAAACTTCCGTACGTACCATCCTAATGGGTTATACTTGGCAGGAAAGCCAGCCGATCTTTTGGCCAATCCCTATAAAAATAAGTACACAAAGTAATTCCCACGTAGGGGGGGGATCCAGTATTTAGAAGTATTTCAAGCGTACCTGAAATATTTTCTCAAGGGAAAGATTTTTGATTGGCGGTATCATTGCCTAGTAGGCATGACTTCATGACAATATGATCTAATGGAGGTTGTTTTTGTACTTCAAACAAGCTTGCGCAGCATCCCTACTGTTTGGTAATCCAAAAAGATCCATTTGCCCCGTGGGATCCCTTTTTTGGTAAGATGTGCATATCCTACCCGATCTAATTGCTGCACCACGTAACCAAAGTGCTCAAAAATTCTTCGGATGATTCGATTCTTGCCCATATGGATGCGTACTCCGAGTTGCAATGGATCTTGGTCAACCATGGACAGAAAATCAACCTGAGCCAGGCCATCTTCTAAAAGAACGCCTTGTTTGATTTTAGTAAAATGTTCCATGGCAATAGCCTTATCAAGCACCACATGATATAATTTTGAAACAGCATTAGAAGGATGTGCCAGCTTCTGAGCCAAGTCGCCATCGTTGGTAAGCAACAGAAGTCCTGTAGTATCGTAATCCAACCTGCCCACAGGATAGACCTTCTCGGTACAATATTGTTTGCTAATCAGATCCAAAACCGTCTTACGGCCTTCTGGATCTTTCGCGCTTGTTACACATCCTTTGGGTTTGTTTAAAAGAATGTATCGTAATTTTTCTGCCTGTAATAGAACACCTTTGTAAGTTACCTGTGCATCGGGGGGTATTTTTATCCCTATGGTTCGTACTACTGTACCATTGACAGCAATAGAACCGGATGCGATGAGCTGGTCTGCTGCTCTTCTGGCACAGACACCGGAATTGCTAATGAATTTATTGAGTCGAATATAGGACGATGGAACAGGGGTATGCGTAAGACTATTTTGACTAGATGACATATCAAACCGTATTGTATAATCAAGCAATGTACAATCTTCTATACTACGTTACATCTGATGCAACATGCGGGTTCCTTTGCTGATTCGCATCGCAACATGCGGCTTCTCTTCTTTTCCACGCTTTGCCAAGGACTTTTTACCTCTTTTGTTCAATCAGCGCTTGATTTTTTAATACTCTTGTATCAAGACAAAAGTAGGGAGCAAGAAGGTCCATGGTGCAGGAGCCGAAATCCCGCATCTTTATTTGGATTAAATGTATAGCTGTTTTTTTCCTTTCGATTTTGCATCTACTGCATACATGGTGTGGGGCACTATTTTTAAACGTTCTTTGTCTATTAACTTCCCTGTTAATATACAAATTCCGTAGGTTCCATTTTTAATACGCTGCAAGGCAAGCTCTATTTGCTTAATGAATTTTTGTTGACGTTCTGCCAATTGACCTATGTTTTCTGTTTCAATTACTTCTGCATTTTCTTCAAACATTCTACCAGCCGGTTCAAGTCCTGCTTCTTGTCGACTTAACCCTTTTTCTAAGACCTTTAGCTCATAATTTGCTTTTTCTAGCTTTTCTAATAAAATCTTTTCAAAAAAATCTAAGTCTTCGGCTGAGTGGTGTGATTCCATTATAACGGTTAACGTTCGTTTTTATTCCTATACAACAATACACATTTAACTTTATTGAGATACCATTGCATTGAATAGTTTCTATTATACTGAAACCGGTTCAAGGTACCGGCTTCTCTAGCCTGCACTTGCAACACGTACTTTTTTTTCTTTTCACTCTCTTTTCCAGGTAATTTTTAATTTTTTTTCTCAACACCATTGTTGAAAGTCTGTTGCAATGAAACTTTCTAGGGGTCCTTTTTAACGTTATTGCCGTACACAAACTCCGTATATATCCACGTATGCTGCAGTTTTTTGTGCGGCAATGTCTACAATGGGATACCGATAGAGTGTTATATTTATAGCTTTAAACCAGTTTTTAAACAACTTAATTTGCAAAATTAAATACATCCAATGTATCCATAGCATGTTCAAGTGCTATCAACATTCTACCACAATGCTCGCAAAGTACTATTTTGTTGCGTTCATAGACCCCTAATTTTTGATGCGGAGGGATCACAATACAACATCCACCACAAGCCCCTTTTTTGATGGAAACAACTGCCAAATTATTAACCGTATTCTTTTTAATGCGTTCATATGCAAGGTAAAAAGGCTCCTCTAGATCGCTTAGAATAGCAGTTCTGGTTTGATGCAATGCATCTTCTTCTTGCTCCGTCGATTTAAAAATGGCATCTAATTCTTTTTGTTTTACCAATAGGTCTGCTTGTTGTGCATTTGAAAGCCTCTTGAGCTCCTCTATCGAGTTTTTTTCCTGTTCTATTTTTTGATACGCCGTGCGCAAAAATTTATTTGCAAGCTGAATGTCTAATTTATGCAACTCCAGTTCTTTGATGATGGCATCGTATTCTCGGTTGTTGCGAACCTCCATTTGCTGCGCCTCGTACTTCTGTACTTTGTTTTCTGTTTGTTTGATAAATTCTTTTTTTTCAACAATTTCTTCCTGTAAGCGAACCACTAGACCTTCTTGTTCCTGTATCTGTAACGATAGACTTTGGATAGCCATACGCAGGAGATTTACCTCTTCTGGGAGTGTTCCCCTAAGTTTTAAAATAGCATCAAGCTGTAGATCAATATTTTGTAGCTCAGAGAGCTTCGTTAACTTGTGTGAAATTGTTTTATCCATGGATTAGTTGTTAATATAATGAATAGGGTTGGTAGTAGTTTTACAGCTTAGTATAACAATATTATTAAATTCTTTTGATAATATTGCAACAATTACTTTTTTTAGACCCAATTGGGTTGCATGATAGCCAATATCCAACAACAGCATCCTCCCATTGGCTTCTAAACAATCGTGGTAATGAACACCAGTTGTAATAAAAGCATCTATTTTTGCATCTAATACGTCCTGTAACAACCCATGACCGATTCCAGCATAAATAGCCACTGTTTTGATCGGATGAGGCAATGCACAGGTGTGTTGAAAGTGTAACAAATTTAACTTTGTTTTCACATATTTTAAAAAATACTTTGTTGGCAGGGGTATAGGCAAAACACCCATCACACCGCTTCCTTTATTTTTTTCATTGATTTCTAGTGGATCTAAATAATAGTGAACCTTTTCATATGGATGTACACGCAACAACGTCTGTATCACTTTTTCCCTCAAATGAGAAGGAACCATACAAGTCACTACCATTTCTTCCAATGTTGCTAGCGAAGCATTGGATGCAATGTTCGGCTGATGCTGATGTACATCGTAATAATATGTACTAGAAGAAATGCTGTTCAAGTGTACTACTTGAGCTTTAGAGGAAGAGGAAGAGCCGACTTGATGTAAAGCCGCTACCAACTCCTTTTCTATATGGGATGGAATAAATACCGTTAATCTGTAGCAGGCTGTTTTGTAAAAAACAATAGGGGTTGGTTCCTTTAAGCCAACTAAATCAGCAATCCTATGACTAGGTCCAAAACCTAGATGATCCAAATTGCCATTTAAAATGTAAATCGAAAGATCGTTTTGTATGGCTTTGATCATGCATCTACCCTCATAGCTTGTTGGTATAATTTGGTCTAATGGGCGAAAGCGCATTGGATAACTTGCAACAACCAAATTGCATTTTTTTTCTACTGCTTCTTCGAGTACTTCTTCTGTTATATTAAAACAAACCAAAATACCCGTTACGATATTTGACTGATTCCCTAATACGAAACCAACTCCTCCGATAGGATCTTGAAGGTGTAATGAAACAGTTTCTTCCAAGAAATTTACCACATCGGCTACAAAAACACCGGAAGCAGCAGTAGATCCTGTTTGTTCTGTTCTCATAAGCTTTTATCTTTTGGTATGTACTAAAATAGATCCAAGTTGGCAGAGCTTCGCTTATGCTACGCTCAGCCTTGGAATGTGCTCGCCCGTGCTAGTCAGGAATTTCTTTTTTCGTTACAAAAAGGGGCAAAAGTATTGAGCACATGGAAAGATGCATGGTTTTATTGTCCATAATCTTCCGTCCACTCCAGTATAAACACTATACGTCGGGTATAAATTTAAGGATAAAAAACCTTACTTTAGGTAAACGGAGTATCCAGGTATGCCATACGTCTTGTGCAGATACCAGGAGTCATAAAAATTTACAAAAGCCTTGTCAGGATAACATGCTGGTTAACGAAACAAGGACAAGGTATAACATCAAAATGGCCAACCAGAACAAGTTCTGAAAGGGCACTATTGGTCTGGAGATCAAGTAAGATTTAACATACATCAATGTGTTGGTATGCTGTATCACAAACAAGTTTAAGTTATTGATAATCAGTTTTATATATTTTTAGCTAAAAATCATATTGTTATTAAGCATAACAACCATACATTAGATGGTTTATGCATCTGAAAATCAAAGTATATATCCTTCTTTTAATTCTGAACGCACCTTAATGCGTGATTAAAAATTAAAATCATGTTTCGACCATGGCTACAAATACCTACCAAATGGTACGGTACCATGAGTAATGTACGCAATTACCTTTACGATACCAACATTAAAACAGTCACTTCTTATGCGCATCCAATTTTGATTGGCGTAGGCAACTTGTCTCTAGGGGGAACTGGTAAGACACCTTTGATACTTTATGTAGCGGAACTTCTTGCACCAAGGAAAGCAATCGCATTGCTTAGTAGGGGATACAAACGGACTTCTGTAGGATTTAAATGCATAAACAGCAAAGATTCTCCTTTCACGGCTGGAGATGAGCCTTATTTGTGTTTTCAGCGGTTCAAAAATAATGCCAATACAACTACAGCTGTTTGCAAAAATAGGGTCCAAGGCGTCGATCAAATCATGCACCATAGACCAAGTACAACGGTTGTTCTATTGGATGATGCTTTTCAACATCGATGCATTAAACCTGCTTTAAACATTTTACTGACCACGTTTCATACCCCTTTTTTCAAAGACGATGTACTTCCCTTAGGAAACTTACGGGAACCACGCAAAGGAGCTGCTAGAGCTGATCTTATCCTGGTGACCAAAAGCCCCAAAGATGTGACCGATTGTGTTAAAGAACGCTTCTATAAAGGCATACAAAAATACCATCCGAACCTAGAGCGGTCTTCTATTTTTTTTACACACATTCTGTATAAAAATCCTGTATGCATCTGGAGCAAAACAGAGCATCAATTGCCCCATTCTTTATTGCTGGTTACGGGCATTGCGCAACCACTGCCCTTGCGAGACTATTTAATCGACAAAGGACATTCCGTTATCCACCTTGCCTTTCCAGACCATCATTGGTTTTGCTATAACGATATTATACAGATTGTAAATGTTTTTCACTCTTTAAACAGTACAGCCAAAGCTATTGTTACTACTGAAAAAGACAGCGTTCGATTTCAGTACAACCATTGGCAAACACTTTTAGCAAAGCTTCCGATGTTTTACATTCCCATTACAGTGGGATTCAACAAAACAGACCAATTGACTTTTGAGGCAAAAATCATGGATGTGTGCGCCATGTAAAACACAAAATCTGTTTTTAAGGGAAATTTTTACGTACTTTTAACTTTTACTATATACTAGTGAGGTAGTCTACGTGTCCACTCGTTTTAACATCTATATCAATTTTCTAGGATTTGTATATGACAGGTATTTCTCTATTTTGGAGGTGGATGGTGGTGTGTTGGATGCTCGGATTGCCTTGTGCAATCTATGGTGAAAAACTAGAAGATTTATTTGAAGAAGAAGTAGATGAAAAGGTTGAATCAGATACGACCTTTTTTATAACCCCCAAGGAGGTAAAACGCAATTTTCGGGAATACCACCGCATCGACCGATCTGTGACCAAGATGGACCGCTTCACTACTGCTGAACACCATGCGTACAATTTTCAAAATTTAGGCAATCATGGCACAGCTGCGCAACCTATTTTTTATACACTACCCAAACGCATCGGCATGAAGTATGGATTGACTGCTTACGATGTATCTTTTCAAGATCCACAAGACATTCGTTATTACGTCACAAACAACGCATATGCCCATTTTAACGTCATCTTGGCCAACCTGGGCACTTTTATGTTTAACGGATGCTATACACAACGGTTGCTGGAAAACTGGCATGCGGGCGTGCACATACGCAGTGCTATGACTGAAAAAGAATGGACACACGAAAAAGATGTAAAGATTGCAAGCGCTGTTCCTCATTTCGACCTGTTCACCCACTTTAAAACGCCCAATGAATGCTACCATTTGTTCACGAGCTTTTCTACCATGCGGTACGCAACCCGTGAAACAGGAGGCATACGATCGGCCAAACGCAACACTACCTTCAAGTTTGATGAAGAGGACCCTAGCGTCCGGTATCGTTCTGCCCAGTCCTTGTTGGACGAACCCTACATGGAAAACAAGCTTACGGAAAAAGAAGGGGTGCGGCACAAAGATGTGAGACGCTTGGTGTACCTGTACCACCATTACGAATGGCCGTCTCTGCTTCAAATGTATCACGAGATAATGTATACGAGAAGCAAAAACGTCTTTACCATAAAACAACAAAGCAATGTGTTGTTGGGTTTCATAACACCATACGTACCGGACAGACCAAATAGCAGTACAGAAGAAGATGCCTCTCAAAAATACCAAGAAAAAAGTATTATTTCCATACAATCTATCGGCAATGAAATAGGTGTAAAAGGGGATCTAGAACCATTTAATTTGTGTTATGGGCTGTATTACAGATTGGAATGCAACGATCTAGGTTTGGATTTTTCCAAGCCCAATGCAGCGATTACAAGAGACCCTATAGCCTTCCGTCTGATCAACAGAAAACAAACACCCAGAAATATACTCCAAACAAGCGACAAAAACGAGCACTATGTTGGGATACGTACTCGGTTGCACCCAACCCACACAGACGCACACAATCTGTGCCTAGAGGGAGAATACCTGCTTTCTGAAGCCACCAAAGGCTTCCATACAGTTGGCATCACTTATCAGAGCAAATACCTCACCTTGGCGTACAACAGTCTTGTATGCAAGCCCCCTTATTTGGTAGCGCATGGCTATACTACCTACCGTCCGTGGAGCAAGCAATTTGCACCACCCGCTGTACAACAACTTGCTGCAACCGCAGCATGCGGTTTTCCCTACGTACGCCTTTATCCGGCAGTAACCTTGCAAAGACTTAAGAACCATATCTATTACAAAAAAGCAATCCAGCCAGGTGCACAAGCAAGGGGAAGCGCACCTAGCGCCAGCCTAGCAGATCATTGTATGGCGGAACCCATGCAAGCGCCTTTTCCCGTCTATCTGTTCTCATATGGAGGCAATTTGGATTTTTGCCTCTTCCGTTTTTTCCATATCGATCATACCTTAACCTGGTTAAAAGACTTGAGTCGGAGTCCATACAAAATTTTTAAAGGATACATACCACCCTACCTTTATACAGGTCGGTACTACTATGCACACCAACCTTATGGAAAAAAAATGGAGATTGAAACCGGCATGAATGTTCATTTTAAAGCGCTGTATTATGCCGATGGATACGACATTGTGTCGCAGCAATTTTATCGACAAAATGAGTTTGTCGCCCAAGGAAGGCCTGTTTTTGACTTGTTTTTAAACTTCAGAATCAGTAATGTAAAACTATTTGTAAAATACAGCTATATCAACGAAGACTTCTGTACGCCAAAAGCCTATTTTGCCACCCCATTTTATCCTGGGCAGAAAAAGGCCGCAGATATCGGCATTCATTGGTCTTTCTTTGATTGATCACAAAAACTACCTAATGAAAATGTGGGATTTTGGCTCGTGTACCACAATACAGCTATCTTATGAATGACTTAGAACAACGCATTATACAAGCCTTAAGCCAGGTGCAGGATCCAGATCTAAAAAACGATTTGGTTTCACTAGAAATGATCAAAGACTTGGTTGTTGGTCCACATACCATCACTTTTACGCTTGTACTGACCACTCCTGCTTGCCCTTTGCAAGAAATGCTCAAACAGGCATGCATCAAAGCCATTCAATCTGCAGTAGGTGCAACCTGGAAAATAGTCATTGCCGTTGCAGCAAAAGTGACCACAAATCGTTCCCAGTGTGCTACACTACCTGGTATCAAGAACATCATAGCCATTGCTTCCGGAAAAGGAGGCGTAGGCAAGTCTACGGTTGCTACGCAACTCGCCCTAGCCTTAGCGCACTATGGTGTACAGGTAGGCTTACTGGATGCCGATCTGTTTGGACCTTCTATTCCTACTATGTGGGGATGCGAAACAGCGAAAGTGTCTATCATTCAACGAGAAAAAAAAAAATATATAGTGCCTATAGAACGGCAGGGTATCAAATTGCTCTCAATTGGTTTTCTAACACGTCAACACGAAGCGCTTGTATGGAGAGGTCCTATGGCCAGTGCTGCCTTTCGACAACTGGTACAGGAGACCGATTGGGGAGCATTGGATTATCTGTTGATTGACTTGCCTCCAGGTACAAGCGATATCCACTTAACACTGGCACAAACGGTTCCCGTTACAGGAGTTGTACTTGTGACTACGCCCCATAAGATAGCGCTTGTAGACGTCGTAAAAGCCATAGCGATGTTTCAAAAGGAGCGCATTCAAATGCCCATTTTGGGATTAATAGAAAACATGGCTTATTTCCGCATCCCAGATGTACCAAATGCGCAAGAAGATACCCTTCATTACATTTTTGGAAAAGAAGGAGGCAAGGAATTGGCAGCAACCCATGGAATTCCTTTTTTGGGGCAAATACCGCTCCTGACCGATTTATGCCTCCAGCAGCATGCAGCGGGGCCCGTTCTTTTAGCACCTTTTCAGGCGATTGCTCAAAGTCTAGCGCAATGCATCTCTATTCGAAATGCGCTATAGTGGGTTGTACCACTTGTGCGCCATCTTTGTCGGCAGAAGGACCACACACTTGGTTGAGATCAATACAGGGACCGGGTGGGATAGAATTTTTAGTTTTTATTTTTACGTTTTTTACGTATAATTATGCTGTTTCGTCGCACATCTCGTACATCTATTGTATCAAAAAAATCATATCATGTGTATATTATTATCAAGATTATCAAAAAGCATAAGGAAAAAAATGCATAAAATTTTTGTTGCTATGGTATCTCTAGGGCATTGTTTCATAAGCTTGTTTGCAACGGTCTAATATGTTTGACTGGGAAAAAAATGGAGTTATGGCTTATGTGCAAGCTATAAAAATACTTCAGAAAGATGACCAACGATTACCAAAAAGAGGAGAAGTTATGTACTATAGATCTAACAGTAGTACAGAAGTAAAGTGGAGGATTCCTAAGCATCACTCACCCGAACAAACAGCAACATACAGACACAATTTTAAGCGTCAAGCAACTCCACAAGGACGCAAAGAACATTTTGAAAAATTTTTCACCATTCAAACTGCTGGATCCGAGTATCCTATAGAAAGTTTAAGGGGCGTACGAGGACTTTTTGCAAAAGAAGACTTGAAAGCAAACTCCTTAATTGGCGGTTATGGTGGTACATTCATGCTGAAAAGTCTAGAAAACCGTGAATCTGTACAGGATGTACAGGAGCAGATATTAGGAGATGATTTCCTACGGTGCGTTGTGGTGCACAAATTACACAGCTCTGATTTTCTAGACCCCACATATGATTGCGAATTGGGGTATTTTCCCTGGGATACGAATCTCCAATTACAGTCAGGAGTTACTGCCACCCATGCACGCATAATCCTTAGACCTGTAGGTAAAGAAAATCTTTCTCCTGCAAGTAAAGCTGTCAAGGCTGGCGACCAACTTTTATTAGAGAATGGTTATGGAGAAGGATATGCTTGGGAAAGCGAAGCCAATAAAGAGATCCGAACAGCGATAAGTAAATACATACAAAGGAATCCTCAGCTCAACAGGCCTCAAAAGTTATACGCTGACCTCAAAAATCCAGATAAATATGTCCTAGACACTGAGTTTTATGGAATTCCTACTACTACTTAACCATTGTCTTTGATCCCGATGCCTGTGGTTACCTATAGGCATCGGGTCTATTAGATCCATTGCGCAACGCGTTAGACCTCTTGCAAAACGTTATTTCTACTGATCATTTTCAGGTTGATCCGGTGCACAAACCTTCAGATACCTCTATGTATGCTGCGGTTTTGTGCTCCTTGTTCTATAAATTCCTCAGCATAAGCGCGTGCTGCAAGAAATCTAATGCATCAGCACGGCTCGGTAGGCTTCTATGTTTTTTAAAGCAATCCCAGTGCCACGTACTACGGCTTGTAGCGGTTCTCCTGCGACGTGTACAGTCAAATTGGTAAGAAGACTCAATCGTTTGTCTAATCCTCGTAAGAGTGCTCCTCCTCCTGTTAAATGAATGCCATTTCTATAAATATCCGAAGCCAATTCCGGAGGTGCCATTTCCAAGGCCTTTAGTACTGCATTGTCAATTTTAACAGCAGATTCTTCCAACGCATTTGCTATTTCTTTGTAGTTGATGGTTTTAATTTTAGGAATGCCAGTCATGATGTCTTTTCCATGCACTGCGTAATCTGCTGGAGCTTCGGGCAGATCGGGCCAAACAGCTCCTATCGCTATTTTAATTTGTTCTGCTGTACGTTCTCCAATAAGCAAATTATGCTGTTTGCGCATATAGTCTAGAATGTCTTTATTAAAAGCATTCCCTGCTACCTTGACCGATTGATCGCACGCAATCCCAGCCAAAGCAATAACGGCTATTTCTGTTGTCCCGCCCCCGATGTCAACAATCATACATCCCACCGGCTCCGAAATATTCATCCCTATGCCTATAGCTGCAGCTATAGGTTCATAAATCATATAGACCTCTTTTGCTCCTGTATAAGAAGCAGAATCACGAACGGCCCTCTTTTCTACATCTGTAGTACCAGAAGGTATACATACTACAATTTTATTGAAAAACGAGTTAAGAAACTGAAATTTTGTTTTGCTCAGCATTTTGATCATGCCTTGGATCATCATTTCTGCTGCGTGGAAATCGGCAATAACCCCATCTTTAAGCGGACGAATGGTTTTTATATTGTCGTGCGTTTTTTCATGCATCTGCATGGCAGCTTTTCCTACCGCTATCATTTTATTGGTATTTCGGTCTATTGCAATGATAGAAGGTTCATCCAAAACAACTTTGTCGTCTTGTATGATTAATGTATTGGCAGTTCCTAAATCAACAGCAATATCTTTATAAAAAAAACTTCGAAATCCCATATATTGTATCTATCTAAGTAGGTTAAGGTTTATAGCGTATCTCATGTATTGTATCTATCTAAGTAGGTTAAGATGCATAGCGTATCCTATATATTGTATCTATCTAAGTGTAGGTTAAGGTTTATAGCGTTCTATTATAAGTTATCTTGGCTGGGGCGTTTTGGTGTCCTATTTGCCTGCCTGTGTTCCTCGCATACTACCAGTATGTTGTGGTACTCGATTTCTCGCTATGCCTACACATGTCTCAACCAGCACTGCGTTCTGAATCCGTTTTAATGTATTTTTTAGTCGTGGCACAGACAAGTCAATAGCGGTTCATAATGTTAACACAATCCATCTGTCCATTCTGATCTAGCATATCCCCTACGTTGTTGCTGCTGTCCCACAATTACATTGAATACCTAAATACATATAAAACCGGTACAACTTACAACAGCCTCGATACATGAAGCAGATTAAAATGCAAGCAATTCTAGTGTAGAGCCATCAAAGTAGGCATATGTATTGTTTGAAACCCAATCTCCTGTATTGCAATACAGGCTTGAATTGTTAATCTTTTGCATACATGGCATATGTGTATGGCCAAATATATAAAAATTGTGAGGAAAAAAAGGTTCTATTGTCTCTTTGCAACAAAGAAATATACGATCGCGTTGTTCTAAAGACGGGTTCGTTCTAACGCGTGCTGCTTTTCTTTTTAAATGGCTGTGCACCATTGTATATAGCCAATCGGCCGGTATAAGTCGTACCATGCATTGAAACAAGTGATTGGTGTACAATCGGAGCAAAACAGCATATCCTTTAGTAGGATGTATGCTATCGCCATGTCCAACTAAAAAACGTTGGTTGCAAATGGAAATAGATGTTGGCTTTCTAAATACGTGTACACCCAAAAAGGTTGTAAAGTAATTTAAAGCCCCAATGTCGTGATTGCCTAAAAAGAAATATACAGGAATCTTGGCTTGGTAAAATTCCAAGAGTTTTGCCTGGAATCGCATGGCTCCTTTTGGAACAAGGTATTGGTATTCAAACCAGAAATCAAACACATCTCCCAATAAGAACAAAGCTTGTGCTTCTGGCTTAATGCGATCAAGCCAAGCTAGAATTTTTTCTTCTCGATGGTTATCTTTCACAACCCTATCATTGCCATGCAAGGGAAAATGGATGTCTGAAACAAAAAAAATCTTTTTATTGTCTTCTAAGCTAGCAATCTGTATGGGGCTTGTATCAAATACAGCAGCAATTTGCTTATTTTGTTCCATATGTTTCAAGCATACAAAGATAGGTATAAAAACGTTAGGACAAAAGTCAATCTATGCGCGCGTGGGGTCAACGCATAAGGAATAACCCCAGCATCTTCATTTCGATTGGGTACAATGCTTTTTCAGCCCTACTAGAAAAGCGCGCAAGGCTTGCAACCGTTGTACTACCTCTGACGGAGGTAGTACAACGGAAATACTATGTTTTTGTATAACTTTACGTGCGCCTTCTAAGCTGTATGCTTTCTCTTTGACTAATTTGTAAATATAACTCAGTTGATGGATGTCTTCTTGTGTATACCTCCGAGCTCCTTTTTTCGTTTTGTTGGGCTTTAGGCTATCTTCGAAGGCTTTTTCCCAAAAGCGAATCAAGGAAGGAGCTACCGCAAAGTGTTGTGCTACCTCGCGAATGGTCAAATATTTTTTATCCACATTGTAAGAGCATTGCTCGTTTTTTTCCATTTTCTAAAAGTTGGAACAAAGTGCCTGGTTTTGATTGGCAGCTTGTTTCCGTACGGCTTCGTATTCTGCAGGTGTTAACTCACCTACAAAATAGTCAACCGGATTCACCGGATTGCTGTTGTAGTAAACGGTATAATGTAGGTGTGGAGCAGTTGAGTCGCCTGTATTGCCAACCGTACCAATTTGTTGGCCTCGAATCACACGTTGTTTTTCTTTCACTAGGAAGCTGTGCATATGGCCATACAGCGTTTGAAAGCCATGTCCATGATCGACCACCACATACTTTCCATATCCTTTTTTTTCGATTTTAGCACTTTTAACATACCCATCTGCAGCCGCATAAATGGGAGTCCCAATTTTTGCAGCGAAATCAACTCCTTTATGCATTTTTGTAACTCCATATATGGGATGACGCCGCATGCCAAAGGGTGCAGAAATCCTTTTTAGGTCTTTTTTCGACACAGGTGGTAAGCTAGGCATGGAGCGCCATCTACTAGCGGTTTTTTTTGCAATGCTATGTACATGCTCAAACGATTTTTTTTGAATCGTTAGTTTGCTTGTGAGTTGATCAATTTTAGACAGTGTTTGGGCTATAAGGGTTTCTTTGCTTAAGTGGGCGTACTTGTCTACGCCTCCTATGCCCGCGTTGCGCTCTGCAGAAGAGAGGGGAGGGGCATTCAACAAGACCCTATAAAGGGTATCGTCGCGTTCTTGTAAAGCAGCCAATAAGGCGGTGCTTTTCTCTACTTTTTTTTGTATTACATGGTAATAAGATTTAAGTTTTTCATTGGCTTCCAGCAATTCAGATTCCCTAGGAGAAGTGCGACAATCGATGTAATGCTTGACAATAACGGCTGCAATAAGAACGGAAGAGAGCATAACAATGCCAAATCGCAGCAGATAGGATGTGATGGATGTTTGAACACGTTCATAACTACACGTGTTGGGATTGTAATAGTACTTTGTTTTACGCATAAATAAATTTTAGGCTTGACCAGCATTCAAATCTACTAATTTTACGTATAAAAGGCAACATATCATGGCATGTTACCTCAGCGGGGGTAGTTGCATGCCATAGGGCCAACCCCATTGTGTTCTGTATTTCTTGTTTTTTTATATCATTCTGAATTAAATATGGGACTTTATTTTTCCACCTCTTCATGCCATACTGGTATGAACCAAATACAATTGAATTTAGACCTACAATAATAAAACAAAAAAGCCCATCATCTAGCTCATTGACACGGAAAATGTTTAAATCAGGCAGACCCATTTGCTTGTTTCTATTGCGGTTTTATATGTCTTAAAAAGAATCCAAAAAACTACCCACCCTATACCTCCTTGTAGGTGTTTTGTTGCATGTTTTGGTTTTTTTTTCTAAACTCTAAACAAGAAGGGGACGTTAAGCCCCTTCTTGTTTATATGTCAGCTTAGGTTAAAAGGAACAGATCTTCATTTGAATACCTTTTACACCGTCTAACTCGTTAAGTATCGCTAGGATGTTTAAAATTCATTCAATGGATGCTTCCCTTTTTATTTTATCGTAGCTGTTGTGTACACCTACTCATGAGTAGGGTATGTCTGTTCGGATGAAATATATTTAAAAAAAACAATAAAAATATCTCATATAAAATGAAAAAAATGTATAAAAAACATATTCGTTCGTCCATTGCTCTGCCTATCGTTGGAACCCTATTATTCAGTATAGGATCTGGATGCAATGGACATAGGCAAGCCGACCATTTTCTTTTTAATTCTTTTAAAAAAAAAGAAGATGATTTTGAATATAAAAAAATCGCTCCTGCCAAACCGCCCAGATCGCAACCGGTCAGTTTGAACCAACCACTGAGCAATCCAGAGGGACACTCGGTTGTCATGGAAACGCGGACAACTATTCCATCTAAAATAAAAGGTATCTGGGTATTGGGTGTAGATGCAGATTGTACCAGCTGCTTGCTTGTGGTGGACAGGCAGGGGGACGCATCCATTAAAAGCAAAGCGGATAATCCAGATAACCGGGTGGGATTTTTATTTTCTATTCCCAAACGGAAGTTGATTCCTGCTTTCTGGACCATGCTGGACCAAACCATTCAGGTAGCAGAACATTACAAACCTGGCATGCCTTGTAATTGTGTTCAAGTAGCCCTGCAGGATGAGCGCTTAGAAGTAGAAGTAACCGGTTCTCTGGTAGATGCTTTGATCAAGCAAGCCAAGAAGTTGGATTACCGCGAGGTAGTGTCGGATGCGCAGCAATTAACTGGATGGACGCATTCCGATGCGTCTACCAGGATAACAGCCTTTGAAAGAACACATACTTCGTGTGGAAGGGGTGCAGAGCTTGGTGGGGTCTTGGGAGACAATGCCTTGAGTAAAGAGGATCGTCTAAGCTTGATCCTCGCTAAGGAACGAGATCCATTCGCATTCGTACAAAATGTGCAAAAAGGGTTCTTTCAACCTACCAAATGTGTCACACACCTACAAGGACATATTGTTTGTCCTGTCTCTAATAAGAACAAGAAGGGTTCATTTTATGGTACTGTGGATAAAAAGGCATTGGATGGTATTCTTTTGAAAGAATATCCCGTTACTTATGGTTGTGTCCAAAAAGATACGTATAAAGTCGCTCCCAAAGGCATCCGCAAAGTCACCCACCTGTCTTTGTTCGAACTAAAACCAACAGCTAAAAAACGAAAGTTTTTAAATCGTAGTGCTACTGTTCCTTACAAGGAACATATATACGACATACCGTATGTGAATAATTCCAATATACCGTATAAGTTTAACCATCGTAAGACCTTTTAAGGCTTTATAATTGGGTTTGGAGCATCTATTTTGGGGTTTTGGGAGGGTTTTGTTGCTTAGTCAACCAATACATGGTTGCGTTGTGTGGATAGGAAGTTCCTCGTATATTTGTTGTACCCGTGCTTAAATGGACGTTGCGTTTGTTTTTTCTGGCTTTAAGCCAAAACAAAAATTAAGTAAAACAAAATGCCAAAATCCCAAATGGGTCACCACATCTACAAACAGACGCTTGCATTCGATACCGTTCCCTGCAGGGTGGATGTGTTCTTGGCAGGACAGGTATCCCTGAGCCGTACAAACATCCAAAAATGCATTGCTGCTGGATTTGTTTTAGTCAACCAACGAGTGGTTTCTGCGTCCTATCTTGTGCAGCCAAATGATGTAATAGCAGCACAACTACCCCTTGCCCATACAGCAACAACATTGGTTCCAGAGCCCATCCCTTTATCCATCGTATACGAGGATACGTCCCTATTGGTGCTGTACAAACCAGCTTCCATGGTGGTGCATCCAGACCATGTACACCGCAGCGGAACCTTGGCACATGCACTGGCATATTGGTACGTCAATTTGCCTTTAAAAGACGGATGTGCCACACGGCCTGGCCTGGTACACCGCCTCGATAAGGGCACCTCTGGTCTTCTTTTGGTGGCCAAAACGACAGAAAGTATGGCGTGTTTGGAACAACAATTTTACCACCATACTATTCAACGTACGTATTATGCCTTGGTTTGGGGCACTCCAGCATTAGATGAGGGCACCATTGATCTTCCCTTAAGCAAAACTACTGCTTACCGACAGGGGCTGCATGTGTTTCCCGATCCTGCAGAAGGCAAGCGTGCCGTTACCCATTACCAGGTCCTTAATCGATTGCATCGCGTTTCGCTCATAGCCTGTAGGTTGGAAACCGGACGTACCCATCAAATTCGGGTACACATGCAACACCTAGGGCATCCTTTATTTGGCGATCCGCTTTACGGAGGCCGCACCATTGCGTGTGGTCAATCATTTGCTGCTTACAAGGCGTTTGTCCAAAACTGTTTTAAGATCATGCCCTATCAAGCACTGCATGCCGCTACATTGGGCTTTCAACACCCTATTACACGCCGTTTCTGTACGTTTACGGCACCTTTTCCGGCTAATTTTGCTCAATTGCTGGAAAAATGGAAGCGATACATGGGTTTGCCACAGGATTGTTTCAAACAGATGGAAGATTTTATGCCAATGTCTTGATTGTCTTGATGCGAAAGTATCAAAATCCTTTTTTATAGCCCCTTATTTTGAGAGGGGATGTAGTTTCGAATGGCATTCATAACGGCAGACAAATCGTACCGACTGCCATCTACCCGAATCGTAGGGCAGAGCTTCAGCTGGACTACTGCTTTGTATGCCGATCGTATGGCCTCAAAACGACCTTGGGAGAGCTGGTCTAAGGAATCTTGTTTGTTTCTGTTCCGACTCCGCTGCTGAAAGGTTTCAAAGTCAATGTCGCAATACACGCACAAGTTGGGCATTAACTTGGAGAAAAAACGGTGTGTCGTTAAAAAAGGCTCCCAGGAAGTTGGTTGGTCCGTTAATTGGTAGGCTAGCGTAGAAAAAAGAAATCGGTCAAAGAGCAGCACATCTGCATCTCCTGAAAGCGCTTCTTGGTGGATCAACTCGTTGCGTGCAGCTAAAAACAAAAAAAAATCAGTAGTGGAGTGGCCTCCTGCCTGTCTCATCTGCAAAATGGTCTCCCAAATGCATTGGGCATTCTTGGTTCCTTTGGGATCGTGCAGCAGCTTCACCAGATGGCAGTCTTTTTCCAATTCGGTTTGTATGGCTTGGGCCAAGGTCGACTTGCCAGAAAAATCTACTCCTTCCACGACAACCACAAATGGTTGCGAAACAGGGGTTTCAAGGGTAGGGGTAAGGGTACCAGAACGTTGGTTCATAATATAATTTATAATTGGTTTTCAGAAAAATCTTCTAGATTATAGCGTTTTCGATTCGGTGTTGCATCGGCAGCATCTATCGCATCTAGTACAATTTGCTTGCGGATGTAAGTAGGAATTTCCAATTGTTCTTTGAAGTTTCGGTCTTCCCAATTCCTTGGTTCCATGCCTTTCTTTTTCTGCCGCTTGGCACCATATGCGTAGTCCAACGAAGGGATTGGTTCGTGTACGGAACCAAAAGGCAATGGTAGTTGTTGGGGATATGGGGTGGTCTCTTGTAGGTTCTTGGTTGGTTGGGTGGGAGGTAGTGGTTCGTGCAAGCTAGTTTCGGAAGCCGTTGCTGCTTTGGGGGTTGCATGCAAGGAAAGAGTCTCTTTTTCCTTGGTCAAGGCATCGGACTGCAGAGAGACCAAGGGGTCCACCAGGTCGTTCGCTTCGGCTTGTCTTTTTCCAAACCCTGTGGCAATGACGGTAACCCGAATGTATTCTGCCATTTCTGGATCGGAACCATGGCCAAAGATCAGTTCGGCATCGTTACCTGTTTTTTCCTGTATATAGTTGGTAATGACGGTAAGTTCGTCCATTTGCAACTCCGAATCCTGTCCCGAAACAATCGACAAAAGAATCTTTTTTGCGCCTTGAATTTCGGTGTAATCCAACAAAGGAGAGGCAAGTGCTTTTTCAGCTGCTTGGAGTGCTCTTCCCTCACCTATTGCTTCTGCAGAGCCCATAACTGCTGCTCCTGCGTTTTTCATTACGGTTTTGACATCTTCAAAGTCAACGTTTACATACCCTGGAACCGTAATGATCTCTGCAATGCTTTTGGCGGCTGTGGTGAGTACATTGTCGGCTTCTAGAAACGCTTTGCTAATGGAGAGTCCTCCTAGCGTGGTTTGTAGTTTGTCGTTTAATATGATGAGCACCGTATCACAATGTTTGCGCAACTCCCGAATACCGGCTTCTGCTTGCAAGCGTTTTGTCTTCCCTTCGAATGAAAATGGAAGCGTTACAATGCCTACGGTAAGGATGTCTTGTTTGCGGGCAATGCTGGCAATGATGGGCGCAGCACCTGTACCCGTACCTCCTCCCATGCCCGCTGTAATGAAAAGCATTTTGGTATCGTCGCTCAGCAACTCACGGATGCTCTCTTTGCTTTCTAAGGCAGCGTTTCGACCTACTTCTGGGTTTGCCCCCGCACCAAGCCCTGCCGTAAGGGCGGCACCAATTTGCAACTTATTTTGAATGGGGCTGGTTTGTAACGCTTGTACATCGGTATTGCATACGATGAAGGAAACGTCTTTGATGCCACGTTTGTACATGTTGTTCACCGCATTGTTTCCCCCACCTCCAACACCTATGACTTTAATGATGGACTTATGATGCGTTGGGAAATCAAATTTATAGGTAATGTCGCTCATAATCTAAAAGGATGCTCTTGTAAATAGGATGCTCTTTGATGCTGCTGGTGCTATGTGTCGTCGTAGTCTTCTATTAAGAAGGCTTTTGTTTTGGTCAGTATGCGTGTAAAAGAGAAGCCGCTTTTTTTTTCTTTTTTGTTGTTGCGTTTCGCAAGGGCGGGGTCTATGGATTGTGCAGATTTATAATAGGCTTCTCTGTAATCCAACGCTTTGAATCCAGCTAAGGCTAGCCCCACTGCTGTGGCATAAATAGGATCAGACAATGCCTTGCTGCTACCCGCCTCTATGTATTCATCGGGAAGGCCTAGACGTGTATCCAATCCGGTGATTTTTTGTAAGAGCAGCTGAATCCCGGGAAGGTTTGCCCCACCTCCTGTTGCCACAATGCCCGCTGTGATTTTTTCGTACCATCCAGAGCGAACAATTTCTTCCTGGACAAATCCAACAAGCTCTTCTATACGTGCTTGGATGATTTTAGCTAAATTGCTGACCAATACTTCTTTTGGAGCGCGGTTGCGTAGGCCAGGAATGGTTACCACTGAGTGGTCCGTTAAGGCTTCTGGGGATAGGCTGCCAAATTTTATCTTTAATGCTTCTGCCTGCCGTTTCATGACCATACAGCTGTGTTGAATGTCAGCAGTAATGGCATCACTACCAAAAGGAATCGTAGCCGTGTATTGGATAATAGCGTCAACATATATCACGAGTGTGATAAGGCTGGCGCCAAAATCAACCAAGCATACTCCGGCTTCTTTTTCTTCATCGCTCAGGATAGCCAAGCTCGTTGCTAGCGATGCAGCTATCACTGTTTCGGCTTCTATACCAACTTTACGCAAACATTTGTGCATGTTTTGAATGGCATAAGACTTGGCTGTTAGGATATGGAAATTTGCTTCTAACTTTACGCCTGACATGCCTACAGGGTCTTTGGTCACGATCTCGTAGTCTAAGGTATATTCTTGAGGCAAGGCATGTAACATTTCCGTACCCGGTGGGGTTACGATTCGATACATATCGTTGGTAAGCTTATTGATGTCTTCTAGCGTAATCTCTTGTTCTAGAGAATCGCGTGTGATACTGCCGTGGTGACACGTACTGACCAAATGCCTGCCCGAAATGTTTGCATTCACCACATGGATATTGATGCCTGAATCTTCTTCTGCCGCCTGCAGTGCTTGTTTTATGGAAACAGCTGCTTTATCTACATTTACAATCGTACCCCGGACCATACCATCTGCTGCAGCTCTCCCGACTCCCAATACGTCTAGTTTATTGCTATCATATTGGCTTTGAGTGCCTATAACTACACAAACGTTACTGGTGCCTATGTCAAGACCGGCAATAATTTTGGGCATTCCTACTAAATAAAAATATACGATGGTTTGATTTGTGCAAAGAAGGACCAGGTAGCGGCATCCATTCGTTTAGCTGCTCAGCCTTTCTGATGTTCTGCGTTTCCAAATACACGCACAAACGCCACTTGTCCCCATCTGCTTAGCAGTTCGATCGAGCGCAGAACCTACGGAACGTAATTTATTAAATTTTATCCGAAAAAACAGGTAGGGTGGTTGTATCTGCTGCTAAAATAATGGCTGGGATGCGGAGCAATTTTTAGGTTTTCTTAAAATTACGGTGAAAGAAGTTCCGTGATGTAGGGTCGAAATACCGCATATGCATTCCTATAGCATTGTTTTTATGCATTTTCATCCCGATATACACACTCCCGATATTGTTCTACCATTATATCAAATTCTTGTAAGAAATTAATTCCTTCTTCGGCATCCAAGTTTTTATAAGCGGCATAAGAATCTTTATAGATCACTTTTTGAATCCCTACACTAAAGATCATGCGTGCACAAGGCAAACAAGGAGAGAGCGTAAGGTACAATGTGTTTCCTGTTATATTGATGTTGTTGCTCAAGGCATACAGAATGGCATTTTGTTCTGCATGAATGGCTAGTGAACAGCTGCCTTGCGAGTTCCGGGCGCACCCCGTTTTGGGCCAGATTTCGTTGCAATTATAGGTTCCTGCTGGAGGTCCATTGTATCCTATGGACACAATGCGTGTGTCTTTGGTTAATACCGCTGCTACTTGCTTTTTAACGCAATGCGAACGTTGGGCTAGTTGTAGCGCCAAAGACATAAAGATGTCGTCAAAAGTTGGTTTGGGTGTCATTACTTTTTGTTTTTATCTGATATACAAATGTTCCTATGCTTGGCGAAACATGTGTATCAGATCCAAATGGCATGCGCTATAGGAATGAAGGCGTAGGATTAAAAATCTGAAATAAATATATGCTTTTGTAAGAACTACCATCCGGCAAATAACCGGTGTACGTGTAGGGAAAATAGCAAAAAAGCCCAATAACCATGTGGTTATTGGGCTTTTTTGTAGTAGAAAAAAAGACAGTATGATTACATCATTCCACCCATTCCTCCTCCCATTTGTGGCATAGGGTTTGCTTTTTCTTCTTCTGGATCTTCTGCCACCACACAAGCTGTAGTCAACAACAAAGAAGCAATCGAGGCTGCATTTTCCAAGGCAAGTCTGGTTACTTTTGTTGGATCAATGATACCTGCTGTGTATAAATCTTCAAACACATCGGTACGTGCATTGTATCCGAACGCATCTTTTCCTTCTTTGACACGTTGTACTACTACAGATTCTTCTCCACCTGCATTGGCTACAATGGTTCGAAGTGGTGCTTCTAACGCACGTTTTAAGATTTTGACGCCTGTTCTTTGGTCTTCGTTCTCTACGGATAGATTGTCTAAAACCGCTTCAGCAGCGATGCGCAACAACGCTACGCCTCCTCCTGGGACAATTCCTTCCTGAACAGCTGCTCGCGTTGCGTGTAGTGCATCATCTACGCGGTCTTTCTTTTCTTTCATTTCTACTTCAGTAGCAGCGCCGATGTAAAGAATGGCTACACCACCAGAAAGTTTTGCCAAGCGTTCTTGCAGCTTTTCTTTGTCGTAATCGGAGGTTGTATGTTCGATTTGTGCTTTAATTTGCGCAACTCTTGCTTCGATATCTTGCTTGTTTCCAGAACCATTTATGATAACGGTCGTGTCCTTAGTGATGTTCACTTTTTCGGCTGTGCCCAAGCAGTTTAAGGTAACACCTTCTAGTTTAGAACCTCTTTCGTCCGAGATAACGGACCCTCCTGTAAGGACAGCAATGTCTTCTAACATGGCTTTTCTTCGGTCTCCAAAACCTGGTGCTTTCACAGCAGCTACCCGCAGCACGCCACGGAGCTTGTTTACCAAAAGGGTTGCTAGTGCCTCCCCATCTACATCTTCTGCAATGATTAGCAACGACTTGCCAGCTTCGGAAACGGCTTCCAAAACAGGCAATAAATCTTTCATTGTAGAAATCTTTTTGTCGCAAATCAATATATATGGGTTGGAAAGTTCTACTTCTGTTTGTGCCTTATTGGTTGAAAAGTGGTGCGATAGGTATCCTCGATCAAATTCCATACCTTCTACTACTTTGACTTCTGTTTCGGTACCTTTGGCTTCTTCCACGGTGATTACACCATCTTTGCCTACTTTTTCCATAGCATCAGCAATCATTTTACCGATTTTATTGTCGCTATTGGCAGAAATGGTTGCTACTTGCTCTATTTCTTTTGAGCTATTGATTTTTTTAGAAGTATCTTGCAGTCTTTTCACTACGGCTTCTACCGCTTTGTCTATACCACGTTTGATATCCATGGGATTGGCTCCTGCTGCTACGTTTTTAATGCCATGAGCAAAGATGGATTGCGTAAGCAGCGTAGCAGTAGTGGTACCATCTCCAGCGCCATCTGCTGTTTTGGAGGCAACTTCTTTGACGAGTTGTGCACCTAGATTTTCCACAGGGTCTTTAAGGCTAATTTCTTTTGCGACAGAAACACCGTCTTTGGTTATACTAGGTGCCCCAAATTTTTTATCTAAAATTACGTTTCTTCCTTTAGGGCCTAGTGTAACTTTAACAGCATTTGCCATCGTATCTATGCCTTTTTTTAATTTTTCTCGAGCTTCTGCATCAAAAATGATATTCTTTGCCATAGTATAATTGATTTAGTATATAAGGTTGTACGTATGCATTTGAATTCGGACGACTGTTGCGTCGTTACGCAATAGCGTAAATATCAGATTCTTTCATAATGAGGTAAAGCTTACCCTCTATATGCAATTCGGTACCGCTGTATTTCCCATAAAGGATGTTATCGCCTACTTTAACGGTCAAAGGCTCTTCTTTCTTTCCTGGACCTACTGCAATTACCTCTCCTTTTTGTGGTTTTTCTTTAGCTGTATCAGGAATATAAATACCTCCTGCTGTTTTTTCTTCTGTGGCCGCAGGTGCTACCAATACCCTATCGGCTAGTGGTTTTATATTGAGTACGCTCATAACTTTTATTTTATGTATTTGGTTGTATATGTTGTTTACATCAATGTGAACCGTACGCGAACGTGCTAGGTACGTGTTCTTAGCTTATCAAGTACCACATTTCATGCCAAATTGTTTTAACCTACTTAGAGCATCGAAGCCTTGAGACGGTTCTGACAAAGTGTCATGTCTTATGTTTGTGTATGCTCTAGTTTGGACGTATAAAAAATAGCTTTAAAATATATTTGTGTTTTATAGCTGATAACCATAAAAATAGTATGGACAAACATAGGAAGTGTTTTTTTGATCGACACCATCTGGTATATACCGAGCAAACGTTGTATGCTATGCGGATAGTTCGTTAACTTTTTATATACTAGCTGTTTAGTCTCATAGAATAATGGTATATTTATTTTTCAAATGAATCAAGCACAATACAGACAACAACTATGGGACAACTATTACATTCACGG
>JAYTOH010000059.1:0-29780 GCA_043747895.1 Amoebophilaceae bacterium | reverse complement strand
CTATTACATTCACGGGCCAGAACGACAAAGGAAATTCGTAGAGAAATTCAGTTATGTAAAGAAAGTAATAGTTGTCCCATAGTTGTTGTCTGTATTGTGCTTGATTCATTTGAAAAATAAATATACCATTATTCTATGAGACTAAACACCTTATCATCTCTTATAGTTAAGGTTATTTTTTTCATAGTCTTAAGAAGAATAAGTCGTTCTTGTTTTAAAGTCTCTAATAGATATATCAATAAAATAGTATATTTTTTCCTTTTTGCAAGAGAAAATAGCCCAACTCATTCCAGAAACAGACAAACTAGAAATCACCACCTTATCCGAAAATGCCCTCTATTACTTTGACCGTCAAGAACTTAAAAACAAGTTGGTCCTCATAGAAGATCTCGATGGAGCCATGGAGCCAAAGACGATAAAATCCTCTATGCCATCCGAGAATTGATGAGTAAGAAGAAAATCAGCAAAACCATACCCATTAAAGACAGCAAAGGCAACCTCAAAACCATCACCCTGCAAGTAGAAGGCCTCATCTCCTTAGCCGGCACCACTACCAGAGAAAAACTCTATGAAGACAATGCCAATCGCTCTCTATTAATCTACCTAGACAACAGCAATGCACATAAAGAGCAGATTATGAATTACCAACGCAGTCTCTCCGCAGGAACAATCAATACCGACGTCGAAAGCAAAGCTGTGGACTTGCGCAACACGTTCAATGATAATTTCCAGGTATTTACTACCGCAACTTCATTCCGACCGAGTATATAAACATACCCCAACTATTTCGTAGCTTCGTCCTAGCACACCCGCTAGGTATGGTTTCCTACAGAGGGTGTGCTTTTTAACAAAACGACTCAACCCACACCAATGCATATGAAACAAGAACAACATACCCTGCAACAGGTCGTGCATTTTGCAGGCATAGGCTTGCATACCGGTACAAACGTACAAGCAACCTGTCTGCCCATGCCTCCGAATAGCGGCATCCAATTTCAACGCGTAGATTTACCCAATAGCCCCCTTGTAGAGGCCCTGGTGACCAACGTATCGGCTACCGAACGGGGCACCGTGCTGCAAAAAGGAGCGGCGCAAGTTTGGTCTGTAGAACATTTGTTGGCTGCCTTGGCAGGGTTGCAAATCGACAACCTATGCATTCAGCTAGATGGTCCAGAAGTACCCAATTTAGACGGTAGCGCCCAAAGCTTTACCGAACTATTGTTGGAAGCCCAGGTATGCGCCCAAGGCACCCCTCGTACGTTTTTCCACTTAAAAGAGCCCTTCATCTACCGTGATCCAGAAACAGACAGCTGCTTTGAGCTCTATCCCAGTACCAGCTACAGCCTACAGTGTACCCTTGCATACGACAGATGGCCCCTACAGCATCAATATGCTGCGCTGGCTACATTGGATCGATTTCAAGAAGAAATCGCTGCTGCACGTACCTTTGTATATCTGGACGAAGCAATCGACCTGTACACCAAAGGATTGCTCCAAGGTGGAGACCCTACCAAAGCATTGATTTTTTCAGAAAAAGAACTAGACGCAGCCTGCTTGTACACCATAGCGCAAGCAACTGGCAAAGAGTTAACCCATACAATCACCCCTGCAACACATGCCATGCAGACAAACGAACCGGCACGCCACAAAATATTGGATTTGATGGGCGATTTGGCGTTACTGGGACGCCCCCTGCAGGCACGCATTTTTGCGCACAAGCCCGGCCATGGGCCCAATACCCGACTTGCAGCCGCCTTACGAAAGCAGTTGGTCACCCAAGAAGCCAAAGGAGCACCCCACTGCAACCTGCACGCAGCGCCTGTATTTGACGTCAAGCAGATTAGCAACATGCTGCCCCACCGATATCCTTTTCAACTCGTAGATAAAATTGTACAGATAGACCATACCAGCATTACAGGAGTCAAAAATGTAACCATCAACGAACCCTTTTTTCAAGGCCATTTTCCAGGCAACCCCATTATGCCCGGTGTACTGCAAGTAGAAGCCTTGGCGCAAACCGGTGGCATCTTGTTTTTACACACTGTGCCCGATCCGGAAGCCTATCTGACCTATTTTCTTTCCATAGATGGCTGCAAATTCCGCCGCATGGTAGTACCAGGAGATACTTTATTACTTCATTGCCAACTTCTTTCAGACATTCGGCTTCGTACCACAGAAAAGCAAACCAGCGGCATCGCGAAGCTCAAAGGACGCGTGTTTATAGGCGAAGCATTGGCTTGCGAAGCTGTATTGCTTGCACAAATTGTAAAACAACATGAACCATCTTAACGCACATGTGCATCCTGGTGCTGTCATTGGGCAAGGAGTACATATAGAAAATTTTGCTACGATTCAAGATGATGTATGCATCGGAGACGGTACTTGGATAGGCCCTCATGCCACCATCCTCTCGGGAAGCCGTATCGGAAAAAATTGCCGCATTTTTCCTGGTGCAGTCGTCGGTGGTGCATCCCAAGATCGAAAACCAGCTTCGGGCCCCACCTACTTGTTCGTAGGCGACAACACCACCCTACGGGAATTTGTTACCCTGAATAAGGGTACGTTTGGCAATACGATTGTAGGAGCAAACGTACTGTTGATGGCCTACGTACACGTAGCACACGATTGCCTTATTGGAGACCATGCAACCGTTGCCAATGCGACACAACTGGCAGGCCATGTTTTGTTGGAGCACCATGCCGTTGTAGGTGGCATGGTGGCCATTCACCAATTCATGCGCGTGGGTGCTTACAGCATGGTAGCTTCCAAAAGCATTGTACGCAAAGATGTTCCTCCTTTTGTGAAAGTGGCACGAGAACCCCTACGGTATTACGGAGTCAATGCTGTCGCGTTGCAACGGAACGGCTTTAGCCCAATACAGTGCAATGCCATACAAGAAAGTTACCGGTTGATCTATCAAAGCAACCAGCCACTGCCCCTAGCCTTGGAAGCCATTGAACAGCGCATTCCATCTGGTATAGAACGCAATGCCATACTCTCCTTTATACGCAACAGCAGCAAAGGCATTGTCAAAAAAACAATGATAGACCGATAAATTTTTTTTTAAGCTTAAAAAAAACTAAATTGCCGGTCTAAGGAAGGAAGGTGAGTAGCTTTGTTGTATGTGCCAAGAAACGCATAAGACGCTTGACTCCTTATAGCGCAAAATCAAGCAAGAAAGCTCTTTGCCAAAGTATGTAACACAACATTGTTGCTCTAGAGCACTTGCATAACGTGATGGTTGTAGAGTTTTTAGAAATAGCATACACAAATACATGCAGCGTTTGTGTACAGAACCAACGACAAAGTGGACCATAGACGGTTTCGATGCAACGGCCTCAGCACATTTATTAAACAAAAACGCAAGCAGTTGTGTGCGATCAGAAACGTTCCTCACAGGATGCAGGTTTTCGAGTGCCAAGAAAATCTTTTTCATTCAGCGCCTATTTTTTGATGTGCAACGACGTTTGTAGCATGGTTGCCAGCAGTGTGTGTTGAGAGAGCGCGCACGTGCATTTTTGCCTTGCATTTGACTTTTTAAATTAATAACAAACATGATCATCAGTAAAAAGCATATAATGTACGCAATGGCCATTTGGGTTTTTGCAACAATTTATTACCAAGAACATAAGAAAGACAAAAAACTCGCCGCTACGTCCGTTTTTGAACATGTAGCCATGCGCCCAATAAATGGCATGGATCCGGTACGGATAGAGGACATAGATTCTATACACGCCGTGTCCAAAATATACGAAGGTTTGTACGCCTATCATTATTTGAAGCGGCCATTGGAAATCGTTCCCAACCTTGCAGAGGAAATGCCTACCGTCTCTCCAGATGGGTTGGTATACGTTATCAAAATCAAAAAAGGGGTATTCTTCCAGAATGATGCCTGTTTCCCAGAGAAAAAAGGACGTGAACTAAAAGCATCCGACTTTTTATACAGTTTGATGAGGGCGGCAGATCCAAAGAATATCGTTACGTACGTCGATTTTATCAAGCCACACATCAAAGGATTGGAGGCATGGAGTCAATTGTCTACGCCAGACTATGCACAAAACATAGCAGGTTTAAAGACGTTGGACGACCATACGCTTCAAATTACACTCACTGAGCCTTATCCACAATTCCTGCATGTATTGGCCATGCCAGTAACCTTTGTAGTGCCTAAAGAAGCGGTAACCCACTATGGAAACGGGTTTATAAACCACCCAGTCGGCACAGGGCCGTTTGCATTACCAGAAGGATTCAGTCCTCAGGCCAAAAAGATAGAGTTTGTAAAAAATCCTACGTTCCGGGAAAAGCTATTTCCTGCCGAAGCAGCCCCAGCATATGCATCCATGCTGGCTTATGCCGGAAAGAAATTGCCTCTGTCAGATAAAATCATCACCCATGTGCTTACAGAAGAACAACCACGTTTCCTAAAATTCTCACGGGGCGAGATCGATATAGATCGAATCGATACATCTTCTTTTGCCTTGAATATTGTAAAAGAAGGCAAGCTAACGGATCTCAAACTGGTCAAAAAAGGAGCTGTATTAGAGCAGACGATGGGTACTGGTACCGAGTTATTTTGTTTCAACCATGCCATACCCCTATTCAAAAACAGCTTGTTGAGGCAGGCTATAGCGCTGGCATTTGATCGGGAAAACTACAATCAATTGTTCTACAACAACCAAGCTACCATTGCACAGTCGATCGTCCCCCCAGTTCTACTAGGGCAACAGGCAACAGTCGTTAATCCCTATGCATACAACCTAGAAAAAGCCAAAGCGTTCTTGGCCAAAGCAGGTTATCCAGGTGGAGCAGGCTTGCCGGTACTTACACTAGACGTTCGATCTGAAACAACCTATAAGAATCAGGCAGACTTTTTTGCCAAATGCATGGAACGCATTGGTATACGAATACAAGTCATCACCAATACATCTCCCGAATTGCGTGAAAAAATATTTGTAAAAAAGGCTACAATGCTCTATGCCTTAACTTGGGGAGCCGACTATCCGGAAGCCGATAACATGCTACAACTGATCAATACGGATTTAATCCAACTACAGTATGTCAATCAAGCATTCAATACGTTGTTTGCCCAAGCAAGGGCCCATCCAAATAAGGAAGTGCGACAAGCGCTGTATCAAAAATTGAATCAAATGGTTGCCGATGAAGTACCTGTAATCTGTACTGTGCACAGACCTCTCCAGTTTTTACGCCACAAATGGGTCAAGAATTTTGTATACAACGGATTTGATATTTCTATAGATCAATACATTGCGGTAGACTTGTTGGAAAAAAAGAAGGCACTTACCTAGGCGCCGCTGAAACCAATACACCTTTGGAACTTCTTTATAAAGATCGTTCATAAACTGCAACCGTTTCAATATCCAAAGCAACCCAATACGGGTGTGTGAGATGGAATCTACCGCCTCAACCACATACCCCCATGCGATGGATGCGGTTTTTGGGACAACAATAGACCTGTGCATAGGGATGCATGGCGTGGCAAGTGCAAGCAATCCCTATGCTTTTGTCTACCTACTGATTCCGTGTGTCACACCAATAGATAGATAACGTATAGCTAATGGCAAGCTAGAGGTCACTGCTGTTCCAAAAGTTGCTTGCCACCATTCTTTTTTGTTGCTATGAATTTATTTTTTTACCTCCTCAGAAGGTTACTTTACGCTCTTTTAGTGATTGTAGGAGCAACTTTTATGGTTTTCTTCCTATTTAATGTAATCGTAGAAGACCCTACGGTTGTCTTATTGGGAAAGTATGCCACCCCAAAAGCCATGACAGCACTCGCCCACCAATTGGGTTTGGATAGACCTTGGTATATACAATATTGGGACATCTTAAAATCCGCATTTACGTTTGATTTTGGCTACTCTTGGAGCAGTAAGCAAGATATTTTTAAAATCTTTAAGGAAGGTGCATTGGTTTCCTTAACGGTCACCTTACCGGCTTTTGTACTGAGCAATATATTGGTCGTGTCGGTTGCACTTTGGATGACAAAATACAGAGGGACCATTTGGGATCGGCTTCTGGTGCTTTTTTGTATTGTGATGACCAGCATTTCTGCATTGGTGTACATCCTAGTAGGACAAGGAGTCTTTGCATACAAATTGGGTTTGTTTGAAATAACAGGTTATGATCATGGGTTTCCCTACTTCATCCCATATATTCTCTTGCCTACCCTTATTCAAGTGTTGCTGAATTTTTGCTACACCTATCGGTTTTATAGAACCATCATGCTCGATGAGATCTATCAAGACTATGTACGTACTGCACGGGCAAAGGGCCTGGAAGAAAACGTTGTTTTGTTCAAGCACGTTCTTAAAAATGTACTGATTCCCATTATTACTACTTTGGTCAAAGACATTCCTGGATTGATATTTGGATCGGTATTGATTGAAAACTTCTTTGGCATACCTGGATTGGGCAATTTGGTCGTAAATGCCATGAATTGCGCTGACTTCCCAACCATTAAAGCGGCTACCGTAGTAGCTGCGGTGCTAAGCATTGTGTTTAGCATTATAGGCGATGTTTTGTACACGTTGGTTGATCCACGTATCAAATTGTAAAAAATGAATGCCATGAACGACTCCCTGCATCAATCTGTAACGAAAAAAGCCTTGCTTGTTTTATGGACCAACAAAATCACCCGCTGTTGTTTGGTCACCCTACTGGGCTATGCTGCAGTGTCACTCTTATGTAAGATGGGATGGTTGGTGCCCAACTGGAATGCAGAGGTGGGTGCTTCGCACGAAGCGCCAAACTGGGTCAATTGGTTTGGTACTGATATCCTAGGTAGAAGCGTTTTCGCTAAGGTCATACACGGGACCGAAGTAGCCATGAGCGTAGGCTTTGTCGTCGCCTTTCTCTCCATTTTAATTGGGGTGCTTCTGGGCGTTTTAGCAGGTTATTTTGGAGGCATTGTGGACGAATGTGTGGTATGGTTGTATACGGTTATCGCTGCAGTGCCTACAATGATTTTGTTAATGGTCATCGCGTTCATGTTGGGCAAAGGCATGAAAAGCATTTACGTCGCTTTGATTGTGGCAGAGTGGACGGAAACCTGTCGGCTGGTACGCAGCGAAGTGATGCGTCATAAGACAAGAGACTATGTGCAGGCGGCTGCCGCTATTGGGGCCAATAATTTCCGAAAGCTGTTTGTGCATATTTTACCCAATGTAATGCCGTTGATTGTTTTCCAATTTTCGCTTGTATTTCAAACCTCTATAAAATACGAAGTGATCCTTTCTTACCTAGGATTGGGCGTGCAAAACAAACCAAGTTGGGGCATTATGATTAGCGATGCAAAAACGGAATTGTTACGCGGTGTATGGTGGGAACTTTTTTTTGCTACCATGGCCATGTTTTTGCTTGTATTGGTGTTTAACATTCTGGCCGATGCATTGCGCGATGCATTAGATCCCAAACTAAAAGGTAGATAACACATGGAAGAAAAAATTCTTGAAGTTCAGAACCTAGTGGCCCAGTTTTTCATGGGAAAAGGAATGGTTCGCGCTGTAAACGACGTTTCCTTTGATCTTTTTCGCGGGCGTTCGCTGGGCATTGTGGGAGAGTCTGGATCTGGGAAGTCTGCCATGGCACTATCCCTGATGCGGCTTATTACGCCACCCGTGGGTGTGGTTTCCGGACAAGGGATTTTTTTAGAAGGCAAGGACGTCTTGTCGCTTTCGTCCAAGGAGATGGAACGCATACGCGGCAACCGCATTTCGATGATCTTTCAAGAACCCATGACGTCGCTCAATCCTATTTTCACCATTGGCGAGCAAATCCAGGAAACCATTCAATTGCATCAGCAGGTTTCGACCAAAGAAGCAAAGGAACGGTGCCTTGACTTGTTGGAGTTGGTAGGGATACCAGCCCCACAGCAACGTTTGAAAGAATATCCCCATCAAATTTCAGGCGGCATGCGTCAACGGGTCATGATTGCCATTGCCTTGGCCTGTGGTCCTTCTGTATTGATTGCGGACGAACCGACAACGGCGTTGGATGTGACTACACAGGCACAAATCATGGACTTGATTCAAAAATTGCAAGCAGAAACGCAAATGGGTATTCTATTGATCACCCACGATCTAGGGGTAGTGGCAGAAGTATGCGACGAAGTAGCGGTTATGTATTGCGGCAAAATCATAGAAAAAAGCTCCGTAGAAGCCATTTTTGCTGCACCACAGCATCCCTACACCAAAGCTTTATTGGATGCCATCCCACCACTTATGGGAGGCCGTGTCGATCATACGAGACGCTTGCAGGCCATTGAGGGGGTGGTTCCGCCACTTTCTAATCTTCCCATAGGGTGCAATTTTTACGACCGTTGCCCCAAAGCCACGGCTGCCTGTAGCGGTAGCGAACCTTCCCTCGAGGAAATACGGCCGGGCCATTTTGTAGCGTGTTTTCATCCATTGCAGGTGCAAGATGCACCCAAACCATAAAGGGTATGCACACAGAGAAAGAAATTTTACTAGACGTTCAATCCCTTTCTAAGTACTTTCCTGTCAAGCACCACCTGCTGGGCCATACCATTGGACAGGTCCATTCGGTGAATCAAGTGAGCTTCTCAATTCGAAGAGGCGATACCTTGGGGCTGGTAGGCGAATCAGGCTGTGGAAAGTCTACCTTAGGAAGGACCATTTTACGCTTGATTGAGCCTACCAGTGGACGTATTGTATTTGATGGTACAGACATTACCCATTGCAACGCGCGAGCGGTACGGCACATTCGAAGGAAAATGCAAATCATTTTTCAAGACCCTTATGCTGCACTCAATCCGAGAATGTCTATTCAAGACATCTTGGAAGAACCGTTAACGATTCATAAGTTAGCGCACAGCAAAGAAGAACGCACCAAACGCATACAGCAGCTCTTAGATTACGTGCAGTTGTCTCGAACCGTTCTAGGCAAATATCCACATGAGTTTTCAGGAGGACAACGCCAGCGCATCTGCATTGCACGGGCATTGGCCGTTGAGCCCATCTTTATGGTGTGCGACGAAGCAATTGCTGCATTGGACGTTTCGGTACAAGCACAGGTAATCAATTTGTTGATGGATTTGCAAAAAGAGCTGGTTTTGACCTACTTGTTTATTTCGCACGACCTTAAAGTCGTAGAGTTTATGGCAGATCACGTGGCGGTTATGTATCTGGGCAAGATTGTGGAGATGGCGCCAGCAGAAGCAATTTACAGATGCCCAAAACACCCCTACACCAAGGCACTTTTTTCGGCAATACCTACGTTGGATCCAACCCAGAAGAACAAACGCATTATTTTGCAAGGAGATGTGCCGAGCCCCATGCGGTTGCCTACGGGATGTCCTTTTCACCCAAGGTGCTGGAAGGCTACGGACCTGTGTACAAGGATCTATCCAGAACTAAAAAATACACCTGAAGGTCAAGAACATATATTTGCCTGCCACCATCCAGAAAATACCTAATGTGTTACACCCAAATAATTGTTATATACCCATGTATCCATTGACCGAAATAAACCAACTTTCTCCTGAAAAACAATCAGAAACAGTGCGCATTCGCGCGTGGGTATTTGCGAAGAAAGACTGTGGGCGCGTCTTATTTGTTGTTTTACGGGATGGATTGGATACGGTACAAGCGATTGTGCTTAAAAACAAAGAAACCGCTGCGGATGCCTTGGCTCCAGACGCCTACAATGCATTGCGTAAGGTAGAAAATGAATCTTTTATAGAAGTTATGGGTACCATTCAGCGTGCCCAAAGCCCTGTATTGTCTTGCTCACAAAAATTAATCGAGCTGGTTGTAAGTGATTTTACTATTTTAAGTAGGTCTGTAGTAGACCTGCCGATCACCTTGAAAGAGGCCACGCCAACCGAAGCCCAGAAACAGGAAGCTTACATGCTTCCTTCCGTTGCATTTTGCAAGCGCTTGGACAACCGTGTATTGGATTTGCGTACGGATCTTTCTCAGGCCATTTTTCGCATCAACGATGGATTGCTGTATGTCCTACAAACGCATCTGCGCAAACAAGGCTTCGTGGAAATCAAAACAGCAAAACTGATCGGTGGTGCGTCCGAAGGAGGAGCCGATGTATTTAAACTGGATTATTTTGGGAAACCGGCTTGCCTAGCGCAAAGCCCACAATTGTACAAACAAATGGTCCTCGTGGGAGGCTTCAAACGGGTGTTTGAAATTGGCCCGGTATTCCGTGCAGAAAATTCCAATACCCATAGGCATCTTACTGAATTTGTGGGCGTAGACCTGGAAATGGTTGTTGATACAAGCTATATGGAAGTCGTGCGGCTGTTGTACCAATTATTCGTTGATGTGTTTGACACATTGCACCAAACCTACAACCGGGAGTTGGAGATTGTGCGTACCTTTTTTGATGTTCCACAATTTGTGCTTGCACCCGAGTTGGTGGTGCTGGAATTTAAAGAAGCCGTGGCATTGTTGCGCGCACAGGGTAGTACGATTGCTGATTTAGGAGATTTCACTACCGAAGACGAAAAAAAGCTAGGCGTCCTAGTAAAGGAAAGGTATGGCACGGATTTGTATGTGGTCACAAGATATCCTTTGAACGTACGGCCATTCTATACCATGCCCGATCCAGAAGATCTCCGCTATTCCTACACGTACGATTTTATGCTACGAGGAGAAGAAATTCTTTCCGGTGCACAACGCATACACGATTACCAGATGTTGTGCGCACGCGTAGAGGCGTTGGGTATAGACAAAACATCACTTTCGCATTACCTCGAAGCCTTTAAATACGGTGCACCGCCGCATGCAGGAGCAGGTATTGGGTTAGAGCGGGTACTGAAGTATTTCTTAGGATTACCGGATATCCGCTATTGCAACCTGTTTCCACGGGATCCAAAACGATTGTATCCTTAATCGGGTACTCCCCTTCAAAGGAATGGGTATGGCAAGTACTAAAATGAAATGAAGATGCGGGATTGCGTCCCTACGTCACGGTCGTTCTTGCTTCGTACTTTTGTCTTGATACAAAAGTACGAAGAAATCAAGCGCTGATTGAAAAAAGGAGGTGGAAAGCAATTGCACGCTTGCTCTTCACTTTTTTTTCCAAAGGCGCAGGGAACAGTACGGACTAGATGAGAAGTCTGGCAAGTTGAATCTGATTTTTTATAAACCGAAAAGATATAGAAAAACAAGGAAACTTTTACTGCCTTGCATCAAACGCTTCTGCTGTAACGTTTTCCACTACATGCTGGATGTTTTGCTTTATAAAGTCAATAGCCCTGGCTCTATTCAATTTTTCGTACAACGAGAAATAGTTTTTGCCATCCTCTCGTTTCAAGAAATCGAGCGCAACTTTGGAAATATTTTGGTCATCGTATACAGATGCTTCTTCTGTTCCGACCTGTTCCTGCAAATAATCCCAACAATTACGCTTGGCTTCTTCCAACACATCCGAATCGGTTACGGTTAATTCATTTTTCCGGATAATGGTGCTGAGTAAAATTTCCCATTTCAAGTTTTCTTGACTGCCTTGGTAATAGCGCTCTATTTCTTCTAAGGTTGCTTCTGGATTTTTGGCAATGAGCCAATTTTTCAGGAATGCATCTGGCAAGTTTACGGTAATGTGTTCGAAGAGTACCTTACGGAGGTCTTCATAAAATGTATACGAAGCTTGGATGCGTTTGTCAAACAAGATCACTTTAGAAATGGCTTCTCGAAAGGAACTTTCTGCATCAGCAACACCTTCTCCTAAGACCAAATCAAACAGTTTGGGTGAAATAGGCGCTGGAGTTACCTGCTTGATTGCTTGGATCTTGAACATATAGGGGGCATCACCCTTTTTCAAAGCGTCAAACATGCCAAAGGAAATGCCCAAAAGTGCAGTAGAATGCGTTGCCAAGTGCTCTTTGGTTAGTGCAATTTCCGCACCAACCGATAGCCCAACGAATGCTTTACGGAGGTCTTTAGGAAATCGACTCACAACCAAACGAATTTTTATCGATGGTTCATCATTTTTAAGCTCCAGAGTGCCAACCAACAACGTATCTTCGGTGCTTTCCGCTACTTCAACCTCTTCTCCATGAACCATACACATCCCTTCTAAAAACTCATCGACCAGCTTACCTTCTACCCGATCTATTTGGAATTCGGTAACAGAAATATGTTCTCCTAATACAATGTTTTGATCTTCTATCAATCCTATTTCATAGGAGAAGGCAAACGTTTTTTTGGTTTTAAGCGCTTCTTCTTCAGGAGACTCGACCAGCAATGATTCTATAAATACTGGGATGGATTCTTTTTTGAGATAGGCTGCCAAAGAATCGTCTGCCAGTTTGTGCAGCGCTTCCGAAAGGATAGCTTGCCCATGCATCTTACGCACCAGCTCTATGGGGACGGCTCCAAACCGAAAACCTTTTAAACGAACGTTTTGAGCATAATGCTTAAGTTGTTTTTCTGCCACAGGCATATAATCAGCCTCCTCGAGCGTAATAGAAACCACCCCATGATTGGGATTAACTTTATTGTATTGGATGTTCAAGGCAAGTAAATTTAGCAAATAATAAACACAACGAGAGTCAGGCTTTAGGTGGATCTCATGACACACCAGTTATTTCATTTTTGTGGCACTACCACGTGAGACTGCTGGAACGAAACCTGCTAGGGGTCCACTTTGGCGTTTGTTCCGTACACAAACGCCGCATATACCTTCATATGGCACGGCTTTCCGTCCAGAAATACTACAAATCGAATTGATAAAACCTTCCATTACAAGAGCTTGGATACGTACGGATGAAGGGACTCGAACCCCCACATCTTTCGATACTAGATCCTAAGTCTAGCGCGTCTACCAATTCCGCCACATCCGCAACAACGCATAAGCGCCTGATACAAATATAGTAAAAAATGAAGTAAGCGCAATGTAGGATCACGCCTTTTGAGGCTGCTGCAATGAAAACTTCTAGGATCGATTAAGCGAGTAGCGTAGCTCATCACTAACCATATTAGTTAGAATTTAACCTGACAAAACAGAGCGTGCACTACGTTTGACCAGCAGGAAATCGGATTCAAACCGGTACAACATCCTTATTCAACGGAAACCACATATGGAAGCATGGCTTTGACGCCTGGACGCATAGGGACATACTGAAACGGATGGAGCCAGGGACAGGCTTGTGCAAATATAGAAAATGCTTTATTATGTAGACTGCTTCCAAAGCATTGCCACAACGCCTCTAACTTTGTTTTAGGCAAATGGAAATAAACGACATTACAGTTGGCGGTTGCTTGTTGTGCCAACGAAGCAGCTTTTTCAATGGCAGATTCGATCCCACCCAGTTGATCAACCAAACCATTTTTCTGCGCAACGGCACCTGAGAAGATTCTACCAGAGGCGATTTGTGCTACTTGATTGGGTGTTAGGTTCCGCCCCTGGGCAACTTTGGCTAGAAAAATGTTATAGTATTGACGCAACATCTTGTATAAGAAGGTTTTTTCTGCTTCAGAACAGGTGGTACGGGGTTGTAAGAAATCTGCCGAAGGCGCCGTTTTTACCACATCCCGTTCGATACCAATTTTATGCATCAGTTTTGCAGGATCAAAAAACAATGTAAATATGCCTATAGACCCTGTGAGGGTAGTAGGTTGTGCAAAAATATAGGAACAAGGAGTAGCAATGTAGTAGCCACCGGAAGCAGCCATATCAGACATCGAAGCCACCACAGGCTTAACGGATTTTAATTCTTCTATAGCCTTACACATATTGTCTGAAGCCAAGACATCACCGCCTGGTGAATTGATGCGCAATACGACCGCCTTGATGGTAGTATCTGCCTGAATGGCCTGTACTGTTTTCACAAAATCTCGAGCGCCTACGCAACCAAAGGCAGTAGGACCATCTACAATTTCACCTTCTGCCACTACTATGGCAATCTTATGCGATACAGTAGGAGCTGTTTTTGGAACGGCATATTGCTGGTAAGACATAAAAACTGGATTGGAAGTACCATACGCTTCCTGTATGTATTGCTTCAGGTCATTTTTGGTTGCTTGATCGTATCCAACCTTGGTAATCAAGGTGGCTTTACGGGCATCTTCGGGCAATACCGCCGAAAGATCCTGCGCAAATGCCTTGAGCTGAGGTACGGAAACAGACCGGGCAGATGCTATATGTTGCAAAAAACAATCGTATGCATGGTCCAGATAGACTTGAAGCTGTTTTCTGCTCTCTGGGCTCATCTTAGTCAAACAGAAAGGTTCTACCGCAGACTTATAAGCGCCTATCCGGAACACAACCGGGTCTACAGCAATATGCTCAAAAAGTTTTGTATAGAAATCAACGGTAACAGAGAGTCCCTTAAAGGCCAAAAAGCCACTCGGATTCAGCACAATTTCATCCGATACAGAAGCCAAATAATAGGTTTTCTGACTGTAATAATCGGCATATGCCACAACCTTTTTTCCTTTGGCTTTAAAGGCAAGTAAGGCAGCATGCACCTCTTGTAATGCAGGCCATCCAGATTGGATATCCGATAGTTTTAAATAAATTGCTTTGATATGCGCATCGTTGGCAGCAGCATAGATTGCATTTTTCAACCGCTTCAATTCAATAAGCCCAGGATCCGGTCCAATCAACGAAACAGAGGATATTGCTTCTACTACACGCCCCGATACACATACCTCCAAAACAGTATTGGTGGAAGGTGCATATGGAGCCCGGGTAGAAATTAGTTGGGACAAACCAACCAGCAATACAACCAACAAGAAACACAATGCCAGTACAAAACCTACGGCAATGGTGCATGCTTGCTTGATAAATTGAAGAATTTTCATAGGAATGCAAAAGAATTTTAGGTATGAGGTATTGCCCAATATAGCGATACAGGGAGCCCCCTCTTGCAACAAAACTTGCTGGGATCTACATTCGTGTTGTTTCCGTACGCCACCCCCACATGTATCTGTGTATGCTAAATTTTTTCCACAGAAATACTGCATCTGTAACACTGATACAACCTGCCCTTGGAATGGCCTCGATCCGTAAGACACAAAAGTGGGCCTGCGCGGACTTGAACCGCGGACCTCTACATTATCAGTGTAGCGCTCTAACCAGCTGAGCTACAGGCCCTTTTTACACGCAAACGAGACTCCTGATTGGATACAAAGAGGAGCAATAATGCTGCAATATAGTATATTATCTAGACATAAAAAAACGTACTTCTGTGCAATCGCGTCCTTGGTATCGTTGGTATTGTCTTTGGTTAATATACTTAATCCAAATGAAGATACGGGATTTCGGCTCGTGCCTCACGGTCCTTCTTGCTTCGTACTTCTGTCTGGATACAAAAGCACCAAAAAATCAAGCGCTGATTGAAAAAAGGAGGTGGAAAGCATTTGACAAAGAGGAAAAAAGAAGAGAAGACGCGAGTGGCATCTATTTTGCGCTTTAGTAGCTTTCCTGGCCGCGTGACCTACATGTGGCCACGGCTATTTTTTAAAAATGACCAAACTGCTCCTAGATCATCACTAACAAATATAACCTTTCTATCGATCTCTCTCTCAATAAAATCTAACACTTTCTTTGATTGAGTAGCGATATTAACGGGATCTATTTTGGTATACATCACATGAGATGGCATCACAAATAGAGGGGGATTACTGGCCTTAAAGATATGTTTGTATGGGACTAAATCAGCACCCGCTAAATCCTCCCGAGTTGCATCGGTGGACGCGACATCACTGTGTGTATCCTGGAATGGTCTTCCGTGACCTGGAGCATGTTTCGGCACGCATATGATACAGCTATTTTAAGTTGATCGCTGCTCTCAAGATCTGGATGCTTTTTTAGCTTCTCGTAAGTTGCTGTCTTCTGTAAATAAGCTTTGAATAGCAATGCTGCCTCGTAGTCATCCTTCTCTTCTGGGTTAATTTCATTCTTATCCTTTGCCCAATATGCTTTATAAGAAATGTACTGTTTGTATCCAGGGTCATCCTTGTAAAAATTAACATCACAGTTAGGAGCAAACGTAGTATTCAATCCCAAGTCCTTCATTTGTCCGAACATCTCTCGATATTCAGAGCGCACATACTCTTTGGCCTCGTCAGGGTCACGCATACTGTTAAATTGATTTACTTCTAATTTTTTATACAATATTAACCATTTTTCTATTTTTCTACAAACCCCAAAGAGGCATACATGGCATCAAAGCAAATCGCCGATAGAGCAATGCGTGCATATCGATGCGTTGGAAACCACCAGATCAGTGCACCCAGTAACCCAAGGAGCATGGTGCACACAAATGTCGCAAGGAACGTTTTGTTTACGCACGCAGGAGGACCAAACGCCCCCTCAACCGAAAAGCCACAAACTTAGAAAAAAAATAAGTATCTTGGTTACAAACGAACCCAAAAAACAACAAAACAATCTATTTTTATGCTTCAAATTGGAAATTGTGTATTGGGGGATTTTCCGCTTCTATTAGCCCCTATGGAAGATGTAAGCGATCCGCCTTTTCGAGCCATCTGCAAAGAAAATGGTGCAGACTTGATGTACACCGAATTTATTTCGTCTGAAGGGTTGATTCGTGATGCGGCCAAGAGTGTGAAAAAACTAGAAATACACGACTACGAACGCCCCATTGGGATACAAATTTTTGGAGGAGACATAGACTCTATGCGTCAAGCCGCAGCCATTGTAGAACGTGCTGAACCTACCCTGTTGGATATCAATTACGGTTGTCCGGTCAAAAACGTGGCCTGTAAAGGTGCGGGGGCAGGGATTTTATTAGACCTCCCTAAAATGCAGGCTATGGCTGCCGAAATCGTCAAGCAAGTATCGATTCCTGTTACGGTAAAGACTCGTTTGGGCTGGGATGAAAAATCGATTCAAATTTTAGAAGTCGTGCAACGGCTGCAAGATGTGGGCGTACAGGCAGTGACCATTCATGGAAGGACACGACAGCAAATGTACAAAGGATCGGCTGATTGGAGTTACATTGGAGCCATAAAGGCGGATCCGCGGATTCACATTCCAATTTTTGGCAATGGAGATATTGACACTCCTCTGAAAGCCATGGCATACAAAAGCAAATATGGCGTAGACGGCATTATGATCGGTCGAGCCAGTATTGGCTATCCTTGGATTTTTCGAGAAATCAAACACTACTATGCCACCGGTACGGTATTGCCTCCCCCTACCCTATCGGAACGCATTGAAACGGTAAAGAAACACCTTGCACACGCCATAGTTTGGAAAGGAGAACGGCTGGGCATCCTTGAAATGAGAAGGCACTATGCCAATTACTTGAGGGGAATAGCAAACAGCAAAACCCATCGATTGCGCTTGGTACAAGCCCCTTCCTACACAGCGGTTTCTGATTTGTTGGATGAAATTGATAAACAAAACGAAACAATTAACCCAACCGAAGAACAGCTATACCAAAGTGACCTAACGCTCTAGGCAATGCCCGTACTGCCGTGCCCACCTACCCCACGGAGGGTTTGATCCAGCTCGGTCGCTTCCTGCCAAACCACTGGGGTATAAGCAGCAACGATGAGCTGCGCAATCCGGTCACCGTCTTGCACCACAAATGGCACATCCGACCAATTGATCAACAATACGCTTACCTCTCCCCTATAGTCCGAATCAATGGTACCTGGGCTATTCAGCACCGCAATACCTTGCTTGAGTGCCAGACCGCTACGCGACCGTACTTGTGCCTCATATCCTTGTGGAACAGCCAGATACAATCCTGTAGGGATCTGTGCCCGTTGCAAAGGAGCCAATACAACTGGCTCAGATACAAAAGCACGCAGGTCCATCCCACTAGCACCTGAAGTTGCATAGGCAGGTAAGGGATGATGCGATCGATTCACAATACAAACGTTCATAATATTTAGATTGATTAGATTGAGGTATGTTATTGGATAGGCTCCAAAAATACAAAAAACACAACAAAATCCAAATACGTAACCATAAATCAAAAATTATATAGTATATTTGCAATAGAATCCAGGTGCATTCGTAAATACGAATGTCGTGACAGTCAAAAAAACAACAATAACGCCAAAACCCATTAAACCATAAAACATAAAGTACAACCATGCAATTCAAGCACCTCAGCCTATGCGTTGTCTACCTAGCGGTGCTAGCTGCTAACTGCAGCACAGGTATAAAACGCCCTCCTATTACGAAAACACCCCTCACCGACTACTATGATGGGCTCTACTCATATCATGTTCAGCAAGTTGGGAGAAGTTCACCAACTGCCTTGCCTAAGAAGTCCCTTACACAACAACCATCGAATGGCGACCACGCCAACACATACAAAGATTGGTATGCCTTTCCTGACAAATGGCAAAAAGCAAAAAGAGAAGAAGATGCAAAATGGGACACATTTTGGGCCCAAAGTCCAGAAATATGGCAAAAACTTTATAAAAAAACCAACCAAGAATGGATCGCATTCTGGAAAAAAACTGCAAGCGAGTGGAATTCTTTTTGGATAGAAAGCGAACGCGTATATCTGGCAATATGCGCAAAAAATAAGACAATGTATGCAACAGTACAGCCAACCTCAGGCCAAGCTTCCCGTATGAACAACTACTGGGAAACCCGCCGAAAAGGAGAAAGAATATGCTCAGGCTTACGTGATGCACAAGAAAAAGCGATAAACGCATACAATGAAAAACTCTACCAAGCAGCACTAGCACGGGAAGCACTAGGGAAAGCATACAAAGAAGAATGGAGCAAAAAACAACAAGCAGAGTGGGAAAGAACGGAACGAGAAGCAGATAGAAACAGGGATACAGATCTAGAAGCAGTACAAAAGGCGTATGAAGTATTAGGGTTGCCCATGGATGCTACGTTCCAGGAGGTTAAAAAAGCCTATCGAAAATTGGCACTACAGCACCATCCTGATAAAAAACTGGAGGATCCTCAGGCTAACGCAGCAATGCAAGAAATCAATGTTGCACGTGAAAAAATAGAAGCCTATTTAGCAGAAAAAGAAAAAAAAGAACAGAAGGATAATGATTCTTCTGATCCTAGGGAAACTACTTCTGATTGAAAACCAACCTACAGCATCTAACACAAACCAGAATGATTAAGTCCATTCAGATGTAGTCTAAAAAGTCATCTGTTATCGGAGACATGAGAAAGGGCTTCTTGATAGGGGCATATGCTGCGTCGGAATGAACATGACAACTCCTCTCATCTGCCCTGCAACATGTGCGTTGTGCATAGAAAGCACTTGAGCAAAGAAAAAGAAGCAGGAATTGTGCACAAATCGACCTGATTTGTAGAGTAACAGCTGCCTACAAAGCCCTTCTGCATGTGCTGGTTGCAGAAACCCATTTGTGAAAATGGGTTGAATTGCGTAACTTTAATTCAAAAAGGTTGTCACTTAAGATTAAAAAGTTACACCAAAGCAAGCTTATTAAAATTCATTTTTATGCGTACAAATGTTGTAACGGTTACAGATGAGCTATTTCCTAACATTATTGGCCAAAACAAACTCGTGTTAATTGATTTTTGGGCAAGTTGGTGTGGCCCCTGCATGAAGCTCATACCCGTTCTAGAACAATTGGCAGACTTTTATACCAATAAAGCTGTCATCGGAAAGTTGGATATAGACCTTAACATGGGCACTGCCAAGCAATACAATATTAAAACCATTCCTACTGTTGTAGTTTTTAAAGAAAGAGTGGAAGTAGAACGCCTGTCAGGCTACCATGCTTTAGAGAAATTGCAACAAACATTGGATCGTTATCTAGATTAAGCGGACATGTACTTATTTTCCTGAATTTTTCAGTTCAAACAACACTTTTTTTCCAAGAAAAATTCTTTCCTTAAGGGATAAGCAAATTTTCTTTCCCTTACTTTACTTTGTACGTTATACAGTAGGCTTCCAACCCATCTGATTAGCCTGTGTATAGGTTTTGAAGATCTTTTCCAATCATGCATTCAATTACTAAAAGTTTATACAAATTCACGTCTTATTTTGTCAAACAATACAAATGGCACTTTTTTGCCATGGCCTGTTTCCGCATGTGTTTCATATTGGACAACCTAGTCATACCCTACGCATTTAAACTACTTGTAGCACGCCTCACTACATTAGAAGATACCAAAACGAACGTCTGGAGACAATTGGCTGCTCCATTGCTGGGGTTGTTGTTGGTGATAGTATTGATTGATGCTTCCTTTCGTTTGTTTGATTACATGAAAATCAAAACAATTCCTGACTTCGAGTCAAAAATACGTCTGTGGATCGTATCGTATTTGAAAGGACATTCTTATCAATTTTTTGTAGAACATTTCTCAGGAGACTTGTCAAAACGCGTCAACGATCTGACCAATGGAGTCAGTCAAATTATGATGAGCATCATGTCCTCCTTTTTACCTTCTTTTTGTACAATCATCTTTGGTGTAGTTTCATTTGCGTACATACAACCCATATTTGGTATGATCCTAATCACTTGGTTGTTGTTGCACACCATTACGTACGTTGTTTATGCAAAAAAATGCAACTATTACACCGCACTACACGCAGAAAAAAGGAGCCAGTTAACGGGTAGTATGGTAGATGGGTTTAGCAACATACTAAGTATTAAATTGTTTGCTCGAAACAAACAAGCCATCGAACACTTGCTCCACCCACAAGGATTGGAAAAAAAAGCGTACAAAAAAGCACTAACCGTTATCATGTGGCTGCATTTTGTGATCAGCGGCTTGTCGATCTTATTTATGGGTATCTGTCTGATTGCTTACATTATTCATTATTGGACATTGGGCAAACTCAGCATTTCAGAAATTACCTATATTTTTTATGCAGGGAGCAATATGTGTAATTTGGTCTGGGCCTCTGTTTCTGAGTTTCCCGAATTTTTTCAAGAAATAGGATATTGCCAACAAGCACTCAAACTTGTACAACAAGCGTATACAGTGTGCGATAAACCAAGAGCCAGTGTGTTGCGTTGTCAAGGAGCCCCCACTGTCGTATTTAAAGATGTGTGCTTCTCTTATGCACAAAATAAACCCTTGTTTGTCAAACAAAACATCTCCATTACAGCAGGGGAAAAAGTAGGACTGGTTGGGCTATCTGGTAGCGGTAAAAGCACATTTGTAAATCTAATTTTACGTTTCTTTGATATGGACAAAGGTATGATTTTCATTGATGGACAAGATATTGCTTCCGTTACACAAGAGTCGTTGCGTGCAGCCATTGCTTTTATTCCCCAAGATACCACGTTGTTTCATACAAACATACTAGAAAACATTCGATATGGGCGTAAAGAAGCTACCGACGAAGCGGTTATGGAGGCTGCTAAGCAGGCTAGGTGTCATAACTTTGTTACGCGACTGCCAGAAGGGTACCACACCTTAGTGGGCGAACGGGGAGCAAAGCTCTCTGGAGGACAGCGGCAACGCATCGCCATTGCACGTGCAATTCTAAAAGATGCTCCCATCTTAATCTTAGATGAAGCGACTTCCGCTTTGGATGCCATTACAGAACAAGAAATACAAGAAACCTTAGTGATCAATATGAAGGGAAAAACAACGTTTGTCATCGCCCATCGGCTTGCAGTATTGCGCACTATGGACCGCATTTTGGTTTTTGAAAACGGGAAAATAGTAGCCCAAGGGACACATGATCTGTTGCTTAAAATAAGCCCTTTGTATGCTTCCATGTATAGATTGCAATCAGGAGAAACGAGGGCGTAACAAGCCCCGATAGCCAAAAGGGGTAGAGCGATATGAGGCTGTTGCAACGAAACTGTTGGCCCGCTTTGACGTTATTCTCGTACGCAAACGCTACCTATTACTTTATCGGATGCAAATGTGGATGCTTATCCCATTCGAACTGCTACGCGCACCTTTGAAAAAAGGCATGCATAGAAAACGTGCAGGCAAAGAGGAAGTAGAAACAGTTCAAACAGAAACGATACAACCTTCAATTGCAACAACCTCGATATGCTAACCGATTTTTTATCCTTTTTATCCAAACACCAACTCATAAGAGACCATACCAAACCAACCTTGATAGCTGTAAGCGGAGGCGTAGACTCTATAGTCCTCTGTCGTTTGTTTCATAAAGCAACCTTGCCTTTTGCGATTGCCCATTGCAATTTCAAATTGCGGGGGCAAGAAGCCGACCAGGAAACCCAATTTGTTCAAACACTAGCCCAAACATACCAAGTACCGTGTTATACCAAGTATTTTGAAACAAAAATATTTGCTTCCCAATACAAAATTTCCACCCAGATGGCTGCTCGGACGCTTCGTTACGCTTTTTTTAACGAATTGTTACAGCTCCATACATTGAACCAAGTGGCTACTGCACACCACTGGGATGATTCGGTAGAAACCATCTTGTTTCATTGGATCAAAGGCACCAGTATCTGGGGCTTGCAAGGCATTCCACCCATACAGGGAAACACGATACGTCCGCTTCTTTTTGCTCGAAAAGAAGATATTCTATGCTATGCACACCAAGAAAAACTACACTGGAAAGAAGACAGCTCCAATCATACAATCGATTACCAACGGAATTTTATCCGCCACCGAATCATCCCCCTGCTGCACCACATCAATCCAAATTTTGAAGAAACAACGCGCACTACCTGTGCCAAACTGAACGATACAGCATGCATCTTCTCAGAACACATTCAACAAACAACACAAGAGGTACTTTCATTTAAAAATGGCGTGGGGTACATAGCCATAGACCACATCATGCAGCTGCCTGGAAGTGTAACCTTGGCGTTTGAAATCCTGCGTCCGTATGGATTTTCCTTTGAACAAATACAAACGTGCCTCGCGCAGCCCCTATCAAGTGGAAAAACGATCCATGCGTCTGCCTATATATTGATCACAGACCGCAGGCAATGGCTTGTGCAACCGAAAGAAACAAAAGTGCCCCATCATGTACCGGTATGCATTGATGTCCCATCCTTACTTCCATTAGACAGCATACCCGCTTGCATAGATATCCATGGTGCACCCTATCGATTACACATACAAACGATAAAGCCAGACGGATACGTGATTCCAAAGGCTGCATATAGTGCTGCTGTGGACTACCATACCCTTCGGTTTCCATTGCAGATGCGCCCTTGGCAGCAAGGCGATCGTTTTTGTCCCCTAGGTATGAAAGGAACTCAAAAAGTAAGTGATTTCTTAATCAATACAAAAGTACCGCTTGCAGTAAAAGACCGCATATGGGTCTTAACCAGCAATGAACAGATTGTCTGGATCGTGGGGTACAGAGTAGACGAACGCTTTAAAATAAGACCCAAAACAAAAAAAATACTGGAAATAAAGGCAGAATAGCACTATAATTTATCCGGCATTGCTCATTTCAGATAGAATCACTAATTTGCGTTTTTACCTTAAACTTAATATGCATATGGATTGTCCTAAATGTTCTAGCCCTGTTTCTATAAAAGATGGTATTGTTCGAGGGTTACAGCGGTATTTATGCAAGTCATGCCGGTATCATTACACCGTACAACATCGCTCTGGTACCGGTACTATAAAAATAAAACGCAAAGCGTTACAACTTTATTTAGAAGGTTTAAGCCTTCGATCTATAGGAAGAATTTTAAACTTCAGCAATGTGACGATCCTTAATTGGATGCGTTCTTTTGGAAAAGAAATAGATAATCAGACACCTGAACAGCCAGCTAAGGTGGCTGAGGTGGTGGAAATGGACGAAATGCATAGCTATGTAAAGTCAAAAAAAAAGCGTACTGGATATGGATCGCAGTTGATAGATGTAAAAAACGTTTCATCGACTGTGTAATAGGAAAACGTGGTCATACAACAGGGGCTTTATTATGGGAAAAGATCAAAGAAGTGGCACAGGGGAAGGTGATGACCTTCCAAATTCCTTTATGACACCAACGAGAAAATCGGCGATGTGTATTTTTCCAATCTCCATAATCTGGGGGTAAAGTCCTCCAAGGAGCCCCTGTACGAAGTATCCAGAAAACGGCATGCATAAATTTACGATTATCTTGGGCCACTCTGCCCCAACAACCTTTTCTGCCTGGTAATAAAGGTGCTAACATATCCCAAGTGCCATCTGAGAGATCATGATGGCTATGCGTTTTTATTTCCATTGCTTGCGAAGATTTAAAAAACTATCTGGCGCACAAGAAATCTGTGCGTATGCTCATGAAGACACTAAAGGTAAAGATATCTAATTGAGCACAAAATACAATTAATTAAAAGTTAGCATGATTGGCATCTATTGTCGCAACAAACGGAAAAGGTACGCACTTAAATTTAAAATTGTAATCAGACTAGTGAAACGCAACCATACTACTGCAGAATCCCGAAAAAGAAAGGGTGGTAAAGCATTCCTCTCTCCCTACCCCAACTCCAAACTCCAATACTTATTTTTACTCTTACCTTTGTAAAAAACAAAAGGTAAGAGTAAAAATAGCTAAGTAGTAGTTTTAACTTTTGCTAGAAAAAACTTAGAAGGTTTAAAAGAGGGTATATAGTGCTCTTCTACTACAATGGCAGTATTGGTACTAATATTTCTGCCAATCTTTTTGGCTCTTTTTTTACGAAAAAAGCTACCAAATCCACTAAAATGAACCCGTTGATTGCCTATAACAGCATTTTGAACTACGCTTAAAAACTCTTCTATGGTATTTTTAACATCTTCTCTTTCAATTCCTGTTTTACGAGCAATTTCTGCGATTACTTCTGCTTTTGTCATGATATTTATATTTAAACTTTACGTATGGTTTTATTTCATATGGCCTTAGATGCGTACATTAGTCTTGCTATTTTATTTACAAAAATATTTACAAATATATTTACAAATATATGAAAATGAATTATTTACATGATTTAGTTTGAAGATTATTTTTACTATTCTAATTATCAGTATCATGTTGTGAAGATACATGAGTCAATGCGAACTTCCAATTATTTAATCAAAAAAATGTGCATATTTTTGATAAATATCAAATTATACGTTATCTTTATGTTCAGATACAGGAGCTCTCCATGTAGTATAGCATTGGTCTGGTAGTTCAGTTGGTTAGAATGCCTGCCTGTCACGCAGGAGGTCGCGGGTTCGAGTCCCGTCCAGACCGCTCCTAATGTAGCATAAGCAAATCAAATAACGCTACAGGTCCTTTATATTTAGAGCCTTGTCAGAACAAACTGTTGGTTGAGGTATTTTAGGAATACGCAACTCAAGTACCACAGCATACTAGGCCACTGTTCTAGTATCCAAGGAACAAAGAGGAGGTATGACACCAAAGTGGCCAATCAGGACAAGTTATGAAAGCGTGCTATTGCCAACTTCTCATTTTTTTGTTTTTATGCTTCAACGAATTCAATCATTAGCCTTAGGTCTGATCGTTGTTTTGATGATTGTGTTTCTTAGCCTTCCTTTATGGGAAAAAACAGCCCTAGAGCAAGGGGTTCGGTTCACCATAATGGCGTATGCTTTAAAGTGTTCTTTGGGCCCTAAAGTCGTATTTCCCTATGTCTATTCTGCCGCATGCGCATGCATGGTGCTATTGCTTGCGCTATATACGATTGTGGTGCACAACAATAGACCGCTGCAATGCATCCTTGTTTTGACAATCATAAGTGTGTTAATAGGCCTCAATGCATGCCTACTTTTATTTCCTTTTAAGGTTGGACAGTTCGAATCCATGCAGGCGCCTTGGAGCAGCTACAAAGCAGGGGCCGCCCTGCCTATCGTTGCTGCAGTGCTCAGTATATTTGTCCTGTTGCGCATTCAAAAAGACCATCGACTGGTTAACGACGACTCCTTAAGGTAGGCTGGGTGGGCAAGGATTGTTTTTCAAAGGCGCGGTTTGCAGTACGAAAAAGAGGAGGAGGTATCTTGATGCCGATAAGGTATAAAACAGTTCCATTGGAACTAGCTACTGCATTTGTATTTCCAATGTGCGGCATCACCATGTTCCGCTATATAATCCATACGTTCTGTACGTATTTGAACCTCAAACGGTTCGTTTTCTGTTGTTTTTAAGGTCAGATGCAATGACTCGTATCCACTAGGTCTTGGCACACTGATCCAGTCTCGCATAATTTCATACATAGGTGTATAAAGCTGACTCAGCATACTGAAAACCCTCCAACACAGTATTTTTTCTTCTTCTCTGGTTTTATTGTTTGTGCTTGTTAAGATAATTCTAATGGCAGATAGATCGTAGATGCCTTCGAAGTTTACATTGAGTTTTTGTATTTTGTACCAAATCGAATAAACAGACTTTATGCGTGTTTTCATAACAAATTCAATATTGTGATTTGTTATTAAGGTGCGAATTTCTTCTGAAATAACTTCTAGCCTTTGCCTTCGTTGCAATTTAGTCATACCCAGCTTGGCAGTAATGTAATAATAACTTAGTGTATCGGAGTGCTTTAACCAAAAGTCTGCTAATTTCGCTTGCACATCGTATAAATGCATCCTATGGCACAGGGGGATATAGAAGTATTTCAGGTGAGACAAAAACTGCGAGCTAGAGCCAATGTACTTCAACATTTCATGTTCCAATAGAATCCCACTGCAATGCAGGCGGATAATGTCTGCAATAGTTAACAATATTGCAACAATATGAGGAGAATGGATGTCTGGTTGGCTGGAATAATTTCGAATGGTATCGTCTTGTATTCTACAATTTTGTAACGCCTTAGCCTCTTCTAATATCGAAGCTACTCCGTTGCCAAATTTGATCTCAACCGTTTTGCGTGAGATCAATCCTTCTAAAAACGCAGGCAACAAAATTACTGCAAGGGACGCAGTAAGACCCAAAGACAACTCGGTAACCGCAACCATGGCTACCTGTAGCGAATCTTGCCCAGACCGCATATACTGGGAAAGCAAAACAGGTACCTCTTGTTCAATTTGTTCAACACATTCAAACGCCTCGTTTAGGATAGGACAAATTGTGTTTAGGTCTCTGTCGTTATCCTTTTCATTTTTTATGATAACGCGCGCAAGTTGATACAAATTCCAAGAATTTATATTAGGCTCATTTCTTTTTTGCATAATCCAACTTGATGAAAAAAGCCACCAACATCTATCCTGTTGTTGTGGTGACTACCAATTACAACCATCGTGTTTCCATGGTATCAAATTTACAACCTACAAAATAAGACCAATTGTTAAAATTTAAAAATGAATGAAAATAGATGCCAAAAACAATTTTATATTAATTTAGATTTTTTTGCTTAAATTTGAAGATTATACCCACATATTGGAAGTAGCACCCCAATGCCAGGCAAGTGAAAAACGAAAAAAGCGCTAAACTAAGATTTTGATACATGGTTACAGCAGATACAGTACCGTATCATATTCCTGTTATGGTTGATGCGGTAACGAATGGTTTGAATATTATACCAACAGGTATCTACGCAGATGCAACGTTTGGAGGAGGGGGCCATGCAAAGCAAATAGTGGCAAAGCTCACCAGAGGTCATTTGTTTGCTTTTGACAAGGATCCTGCTGCTGCCGCTATAGCCGGCTCTTTGAATGCTACATGCGTTACATTTACCCGTGCTCCTTTTCTTTTTGTACAAGAATGTATCCATTTCTATGGCATTGAACAATTAGACGGCTTGGTAGCAGATCTAGGGACCTCTTCCCACCAAATTGATTGCCCAGAACGTGGGTTTTCTACGCGATTCAATGGCATATTGGATATGCGGATGGATCCACAGTCTACCCTTACAGCAAAACACATTGTGAACACCTATAGTCACATGCAGCTTACTGAGTTACTGTATACCTATGGAGAAGTCCCGGAAGCACCTTCCATTGCACGGGCGATTGTGGAAGCACGCAGCTGCACACCGATTACAACGACCCACGCGTTGAAAACGATTGTACAGCCATTTTCAAAAAAAGTAAAAGAAAATCAGTACTTTGCGAAAGTATTTCAAGCACTGCGCATTGAAGTCAATCGGGAATTAGAAGAGCTCAAAGCGTTGTTGGAATGCAGTGCAGCACTCATCAAGCCGGGAGGACGTATGGCCATTTTATCCTACCATTCCTTGGAAGATCGATTGGTGAAAAACTTTTTAAATACAGGTAATGTTTCTGGAACAGTCATGCAAGACGTTTATGGAAATCCATTGCGTCCTTTTGTGCCGATCCAGAAAAAACCTTTTGTCGCTTCTACGGAAGAAATACGAACCAATCCGCGTGCCCGTAGTGCACGGTTGCGGATCGGCATACGCATTCAGTGAATTTTTACCATGATTTTAGAATTTTTTACAGTCTTTTTTTCGTCTTTATGTGGCGGTTTTTTTGTATCCAAAAAGTCGTTTAGCCCCACGGTTTTACACCATTTACTCACTTTCTCTGGCGGGTACCTATTGTCTGTTACCCTTTTGCATCTGATGCCTACCTTGTTTGTCTCAACAACTCCACCCACGCACATTGGCGGTTGTGTTCTGATTGGTTTTCTATTGCAACGGTTTGTTGAAATGTTTAGTGCTGGCGTAGAACATGGGCACTCCATGGCCCCCGTTTCGGCCCACTGTTGCGTTACGCATCTTAGTTTTTTTCCTTTTCTCATCTCTATAATGGTTCATGCACTCTTAGATGGAACCGTTCTGGCTCATGGACATGGCCCCCATACGGGCAGCAACCAAAGCCTTTGGGTTGGTATGATCCTGCACAAATTCGTAGAAGCATTTGCTTTGATGAGCGTGTTGCGGAGTTTTACCATCTCGGTAAAAAGTCGTTTGTGTTACTTGGTATTGTTCTCTTTGGTTGCTCCATTGGGATTCTGGTTGAGTTGTTGCGCAAATGCCTATATGGCCGATCGGGTGGGAAACACAATCTTAGCAATTGTCACGGGTAATTTTTTGTATATTTCGGCCACGATGCTCTTTGAAGCAAGTCCAGCACACCGCTCTAGCAAACGAACCATTTGCATGAGCCTACTAGGAGCTGGCTTAGCTGCTTTCGTAGAGTACTTCGCATAAAGGGCATCTCATCCTAATACATGAATCATGCACGCAAGCGACGTACAAAACGAAATAAAACGGCTGGTAGATTTGATTCGTCACCACAACGAATGCTATTTCCAAAAAGGCACAACAGAAATTTCGGATTATGGCTACGATCAATTGCTGCAACGATTGGCCCAACTCGAACATACGTACCCCCATTTAAAGGTACCAAACTCCCCTACGGACGAATTGGGTGAACGCCCTTCCAATGCTTTTGCTGCTGCATACCATCAAGCACCGATGCTCTCGTTGGCCAAAACCTACTCAGAAGCAGAAGTGGTCCAATTTGTAAACAGGATTCAAAAAATAGTTCCAGGATCCCCTATTCATTTTGTATGCGAACTGAAAATAGATGGCGTAGCGTTGAGCCTGGTATACAAAGAAGGACATCTGGTACAGATTGTGACCCGTGGAGATGGAGAAAAAGGCGACGACATTACCAAAAATGCAGTTTCCTTGCTTCCTGTGATGCAAAAAGTGGATCCCGTGCCTGCGCCTTCCTTTGAAGTACGGGGAGAAGCGTGCCTATCCAAAGCTGCTTTTCAAGCCCTCAACGAAGCACGTGCCACAACAGGAGAAACCTTGTTTGCCAATCCACGCAACCTTGCTGCAGGTACTTTAAAAACCATAACGCTCGACTTGGTGAAAGAGCGTCGGCTCAATTTTTATGCTTATAGCTTCTATGCGTCAGACCATGCATGCACCACCCATGAAGCAGCTTTGCGCTTGCTTACCACACTTGGATTTACAGTTACGCCTGGTTACCAAGTATGTCATACCGCTGCCGAAATCATGGCGTACAT
>JAYTOH010000058.1:0-2372 GCA_043747895.1 Amoebophilaceae bacterium | reverse complement strand
CGTAGGGCTGCTTGGCTGCAGTCTAGTGCTTCTACAGATGCTGCTGAGAAGTACTTTTTAAGTGTAATGGCGATGCAACCGCTTCCGGTTCCAATGTCCAAAACCGTTGTAGGTGGTGCTATGGCATGCCGCAAAAAAGTTACCCATTCTTCTGTCTCTGTACGGGGAATCAACACGTCAGGTGTAACTTGAAACAAGCTATCTGCAAAATAAGCTGCGCCAAGTATGTATTGAATGGGTTCGTGTTGTTTCAACCGTTCTACTGCATCTAAGAGTGTTGCTCGGATGGCAGAAGAAAGTGTTAAGGTTGGGTTTAAGATCCAATCGGCATCGTTTAACTCAAAACAGTGGCACAACAAGCGGCGCAGCACGGACTGGCTTTCTGCTTTCGAATCTAAATTGATTGCATGCAGCAAAAGACGTTCTAAGGCACGCAATGAACATGATGCATCGGTAGGGGGTATGGTTTCAGCCAGACTTTTCATCTTGTTTCTTCTTGTGTGTATGCGTTTGTTCAATTTTTGCTTTGATTTCTTTTTCTATGCTAGCATAGAGTGTTGGATTGTCTTTCAGTACTTCTTTGCTTGCCTCTCGTCCTTGAGCAAGTTTGCTATCCGCATAGGAAAACCAAGAGCCGGCTTTTTTAAGCACGCCTAGGTCTACGCCCAGATCAATCAGTTCGCCTACTTTTGAAATGCCTTCTCCATATACAATGTCAAATTCTACGACACGAAAAGGGGGGGCGACTTTGTTCTTTACAATTTTCACCCGGGTGCGTTTGCCCAATACGGTGCCATCGTTTTCCTTTAAGGAGGTCACACTGCGAATGTCTAAGCGCACCGAGGCATAGAATTTCAATGCATTGCCTCCGGTAGTAGTTTCGGGATTGCCGAACATGACCCCAATTTTTTCACGTAGCTGATTGATAAAAATACAGGCACAACCTGTTTTGTTAATGGTTCCAGTAAGTTTGCGCAAGGCTTGAGACATCAAGCGGGCTTGCAACCCCATTTTACTATCCCCCATATCGCCTTCTAGTTCGCTACGGGGCACCAGGGCTGCCACCGAATCAATCACTAGAATGTCTATGCTTCCCGAACGAATCAGGTGTTCTGCTATTTCCAGTGCTTGTTCGCCGTCGTCAGGTTGTGCAATAAGCAGGTTTTCGGTATCTATGCCCAACCGTTCTGCATAGTTTCGGTCAAAGGCATGTTCGGCATCAATAAAGGCAGCCAATCCTCCCTTTTTTTGTGCCTCTGCAATGCAATGCATAGACAACGTGGTTTTTCCAGAAGACTCTGGTCCATAAATTTCAATGACCCTACCGCGGGGAATGCCTCCTACGCCCAAGGCCAAATCAAGTCCAAGCGAACCAGTAGAAATAACTGGAATATCTGTCACGTGATGGTTGTCACTTAACTTCATCACCGTTCCACGGCCATAGGTTTTCTCCAATTTGTCAATGGTGACTTGCAGCGCTTTTAATTTTTCTGTATTATCAGTCATAAATATGTTAAGTAGAACAAACAAATATACCCCAAAGGAATGAAGATGCTGGATGTAAGAACCAAGATATGGGTAGGGCATGCAGGACCCATCAGCAGGGTGTAATGTGCCCACAAGGTGCGCACCTTAATCTGCTTTCAGCATATTTATCTTGTTTATTCTTGAGGAAAGAAGAAACAATTTCCTAAGACAGTATCCAGACGAAATATAGGCAAATAAAACCATTCTACGACCCACTGTGCCAAAAGTCGAAAGGCTGGGTAGATACGCCTTGGCTATTTTTGCGTACTTTTGTCGCATAGAAAAGACATTAAGGCACTATGAAACCTACTATTTATTATTTCTCGGAGGAAACGCAATTTGTATTGCGGCAAAAAAGAAAGATCACAGCTTGGCTCCAAAGCGTCATCCAACAAGAAGCGCATCAGCTGGATGGGCTTACATTTGTTTTTTGTTCGGACGGGTATTTACATGCCAAGAATAAAACCTATTTGAACCACGATACTTTAACCGATATACTCACTTTTGACTATGCTACCAAAGCCAAAACCATTTTGGGAGATATCTATATCAGCATAGAGCGTGTGCGGGACAATGCAAAACAGTACCAAACCAAACCGCAAGAAGAGCTTTACATGGTTATGGTACATGGCTTGTTGCATTTGCTCGGATATGACGATCATACTGCAGCAGACACACGCATCATGCGGGAAAAGGAGCGTTGGTACGTTGCGCAATTGAGGCATGTCTGTATTCCTTCTAAATAATAAATAAAAGTTTAATTTTTTTGTGCGAAATGTCAGATATAAGGTTTTTTTATCGGATTTTTTGTGCGGAATTTCGGATGAAAGTATTGATTTTGAGAT
>JAYTOH010000057.1:0-5109 GCA_043747895.1 Amoebophilaceae bacterium | reverse complement strand
CCAAACTGGCGTAAAAATCGGCTGTGGTTGGAACGGTTTGGCTATCCAACTTCAAAAGTCAAGGCAGAATAAGGTTGGCTCAAACAGGATCGTACCCGCTGCCTCCCCAAGGATGGCAACGCAACAGCCTACGCAAGACAAGCCAAAATCCTTTGCATGCGCCATACCTTTCAAAAGCTTGCTTGCCATAATGGGAACAGGAAGGTTCAAACCGACATACCGGCAACAACCAAGGTGCAATGCAACTTTGGTACAAAGAAATCAACCCGCAACACAACCCAGCGCATGCTTTGGACCATTGTGTGTTGCTTCTGCAGACCTTGGCTGGCTTAGCACCCTTAGGCTCTGAAAATAAAAATGAGAACTTTATTTGCGGTTTCATAACACACTGTGCGCACCCGCGCACATATTCTTTTTACAAATAGATCTAACCATCAACCCGCTGTATGGATAAATGTACATACTTTCTTACCCTCTTTGACCAATTGATTGTGGTAATTTACGGCTGCAATACTTTTGAGTAGTTTGTAATCTTGAATGGCGCCTTCCTTTTTTTTCTTCTTTAAGGCCATTTCCAATGGTTGACTGATGCCCAAACGTCCTTCCATGCCCGTAGCCAGAATCACGGTAGCTGCACGTCCATCTTCTTCTAGTGCGAGCAACTCTTCCACAAACGATTCTGGTAGACCGCCTACTTTTCCGTTGTTTTTGTAACGAATCCTTTCCTGGAGCGTCCGAGGAAAGTATACTTCGGTTAGCGCACCATAAAAGCCAGGCGCAAAGACCAAGTAAGTTGCCGTGTCGTTTGCTTCTTGGAAATTGTTTCTGTTTGGCAGAAAAGCATCAGGCGTAAGACATTTTTGCTTATTGGTTGCATGAAAACGAATAGTTTCCCAACCCATTTTGGTAATTATGCACTGATCGGAAGGGATCTTTGACTCATCTGCATTCAAGGCAAACCATTTGGGATGCCATCTCTCTTCTGTTTCCTCTTTGGTATGGTGGCAAGCCACCAGTGCTATACCCATACATATGCTTCCCATAAGCAGGCTACAGGAAGCAATAAAGCGACGAAAGAAAAACAAACTACGCATCACCAAAAATAAGACAGCTGTAGAAACGATCATAAAAAGAAGACAAAGACTCAATCAAATCTAAAAAAAATAAGGCAGATAGAAAAATCTGGAACAGGAAAGTGGATGTACAAACCGAAGCATCCGGCTAATTAGAAAAGAAGGAAATTAAGTAGCCCGTAGGGGAATCGAACCCCTGTTTTCAGGATGAAAACCTGACGTCCTAACCCCTAGACGAACGGGCCATACGTGTACAGATGGTTAAGGTTATCAAATAATCTAACTATCTGTACACAGTGAAAGGGTTGCAAGAAAACCCGCTTAGGTTATTTGTTTGTAAACAACACTATGCTAATTATGCTATTAGCAGTGCTTTCAAACGTCTTTGTACCGTTTGTTATGCAGTGAATAAGAAAGCAAGGTTGTATCCTACATTAACAGTTAGATCGTTTTCTTGAAGCTTTTTCAGACCACTGACATTTCTGAAAATAGTTTGCTCTTTATCCTTTTCTAGGGTAAATCTATTTCTAAAGTTCATATGATATCTTGCTTCTACAGTTAGACCGAAAGGAAACTCCCATCCAGCACCTGCATGTCCTCCTCCATCCCATTTAGGAACTTCTTTTTGCTGATCGTCCGTCAAATTTTTTACCTCTTGCCCTTCTTTTTCCAACTTAGTTGATAGAGGCAGGAAGGCATGAACACCGAAGTGAAATTTCAACATACCCTCTTCTGCTTCACGACCCAATGGGTAAACATAACAAGAAAGAGGAAAAGTAATACCATAGGACTGTACGGTTAAAGCAGCTTTATCAACACCGTCCTTTTTTAGGGAAGCATTTTTTCGCGCATAAAATGCTGCAAGCTGCCCCCCCACATAATCGGAAAATGCGTATTCGCCATAGAGTCCACCATTTGCCCAGTGAGACCACGGATTTTTAGGATCTTTTCCGTCTATTTTAACCGTTTTCTCATCTACGCTAGCCCAAGTTGCTTGGTATCCAGCTTTTACCCCTGCTCCCCACGGATTCGGTCCTGCTTGAGCATGTAAAGCGGAACAAGCCAAAAAGCCTGCAACCAAATTTTTTTTTATTCCTTTCATAGTCAAAAATTATAATAATATATATTTAGTATTGAACACTTTACTACCTTTAAGTAGGCGGGATATACGGTTGACCCCATTTTTCCCATTAAAATTGCATTAATAACAACAATATTAAGGATTGTTTTTCATAAAACCAAATTGTTTTGGAAAATCAGACTTGTACATGGGCTGTGTATGGTCCTGATTTTTGGTTTCGGTTGGTGCAAATTGGCTCAGGTAATAGGGTTCGTAGTGCTCGATTTTTTCCCACGCTGCTTGCTGAAACATAGGGAAAGCCAAATCGCCTATGTGTAGCGCAGAAGGCAATCCTGCTTCTACAAAACGAACATGATCGCGTGCTCTCATCCAATACTTGCATTTTAAGGCCCCATCTCCGAAAAAGAGCATGGGATGGTTTGGTACGCTTTGTAGGTATGTTTCTTGATCCAACAACGCTACGTGTGTGGCACGTTCCACTTGTCCACTTGCGTGTGCCACAAGCGTATATACTGCGTTGCGCCTAGCATCAATCGTTGGACAAAGCAACGTCGAAGCATCGACCATGGCGCGCATGCCTTCTACCATGGCCACTAACGTAGGTATTCCGATCAGCGGAATACCCAATCCATAGCACAACCCTTTGGCTACGGAGGCACCAATGCGGAGTCCTGTATATGATCCCGGTCCTTTGGAAAGGGCTACGGCAGCCAATGCTTTTTGTTTCAACCCAGCCGTTCTTAATAGGTTATCTATGAGTACCATTAGGCACTCTGCATGCGAACGGTTTGCAAAAAAAATAGTATGAGCTACCGGCTTCCCAGCTTGATGTAGGGCTACGGAACACACTTGGGTAGCGGTTTCAATGCTTAGAATAAGGGACATGTGGATGACAAAGAAAACTGCTCATTAAATCAAAGTACACCATAGGAGAACACTGCATCGTTTGAAAAACAAGCATCCTGGGATGCATAAAGTGAAGTCTATTTTTTAAGCTCATGCGCGGCATACAGTTTTTTAACCCACGGTACGCCAACGAATTTTTTTCAATAAGTCCACCTACCCAGACCATACAATCGCTGTTTTTTAGCTTTAAAACATGACGCACAGCTGAAAGACAGCTTAAGAAATCGTGCGCTGTCTCGTATACAAAGGAGTTGTAATACAGCAACTGCGTTTTGTGACGTACCACAATGTGGACATAATTTTGGTCTAGCCAGATCAACCAGGTGGGTTTCGAAGGCATAGGACATTCCAGCTGAAAACCCTCAATCAAAGCATTGGCTTGGTGAATAATGTGAAAATTACTGCTTGTATACCGTTTTCGAAACCAGTCAACGACAGCAGTTGTTTCCGAAAATACCAACGATACTTTGGCCAATGGATGGGTAAAAGAAGCAACTGTATCGCTTGGATCTACCCCGCATGCAACGTGCAAATAGGTGGAGAGATCTTTGGTACTAAGCAACAAATGAGGTATTAATGTACATTTTTGATTGGAAATGGATAATGTAACCGAACGCCAATCTTTTTTAATCAAGAAAAAATCCTCATTATAAAGCTGCTCCAAGCATTTGATGTAATCGGGTTGTTGTTTGTCTAGAGGAATTTTGTATACGCTCAACCACAAACATTCTTTGGATATATGCTCAATGCAGCAAATCTTAATCACATCAGGACCTGTGTTAATCGCCAAATGATAGCCTCCACTGTTATCCAGATTAAATTTTTTGGGATGAATAACAGACAGAATCTTTTTAGGCAACACTTCCATAAGCAAGCTAAGTAATTTTTTATACGTGTACGTTCTCTATATTTTTGGGCTTACCGTACAAAGCACTACAGGGCGGAGTCCATTTGCAGCACGTGCTTCTACTGGTAATTTGCATGTCGATCCGCTGCTCAAATCCACACATACATTTATAGCTGTGGTTTTGTGCTCCGTGTCTCCTATAAATTCTTCAGCATAAGCACGTGCTGCAAGAGGCCTCATATCCATCGGGTACACTGTATAGCGCATATCTTACAAATAGGCCTGTAATCCAATAAAAAAACATTTGATTGTTTGGCACATACGGTAGTAGCACAAACGCATCGGTTCACCGCGTCTCTAAGAAAACCTACGCTAAGGTAGTGATTTTTTCGTATCTTTCCTTTGTATGATATAAGAGCGTTACTTTTTTTTTAATATATTATCAGCACACATGAGAAAAACCATTGCCATCTGCACAGCACTTTCCCTATTAACCGTTGGGCAGCCAAGCAACACCAAGGGAGCTGTTGTGACTGCCCCAACTTCGAATGTATTAACAGAAATTTGTTTTATACCTATTGCACGGGATTTTGTGCTGCTCAACAGTTGGTTGGCCGAACAAGAACTGTCCCAAGAAGCCCTAGAAACATTACGTGAACAAAGCTATCAAGAAATTCTGGCATTTCACGAAATCGATCCGCAAGCCTGGACAGAAAGCATGGGTTATTACTTAAAAGATTCGATCGAAAGAGCCCTGTCTATGTACGAAAAAATCCATATAGCATTGGAAACACTGCTAGCACCTCTTTAAAGCAATACAACCACCTATGTATCCAACCCTTTCCGTAACCATAGGGAGCTATGTACGGATGAAAGAACAAGGCACCATAGGCCAAGTAGTACGGATGGATAAAAACAACCATGTACTGGTGTCCATCAAAAATTTCATCTTACACCTACCCATGCAAGCCATTGAAGCCGTAGAAAACCCATTGACCACTGCTCAGCAGTTCCCTACTGTGCGCAACACTTCTTTCCCATCGAAATCTAACGGAGGTGCTGATACGCTTGACCTGCATGGGTTAACCACAGAACAAGCACTTTTTGCATTAGACAAATTTATAGATAAGGCATTGTTACTCGGTCATAATCCATTAAAAATAATTCATGGGCAAGGAAAAGGCATTTTACGAAACGCGGTG